>DATDFI010000001.1:0-6379 GCA_036522695.1 Bacteroidia bacterium
CGTGATGTTCTTTGACGCATCGTAATCACAACCGGTGGCCGTGCTGGTGCGCTGGCTGTTCGCATTAAGGCTGAAAAGATGCAGTACGATTAAAAACGAAAAAGCTCTCATAGGATCAAATTTAATTCAAAGTTTTGCAAACAAAAATCCCCCTCCGTTTTCACGAAGGGGGATCGTATTTCAGGCCTATTGTCAGGCTGAGCGTAGCCGAAGCCTATTTGGTGTCGCCCTCTTTCTTTTCTTTTTCACTCTGTTCGAGGTCCTTTTTCAGGTCAGAAAGCGCGCTGATGTCACCGAGCGTTGATTTCTCGTTGCTCTCCTTCAGCTTCTTCATGGTCTTTTTGGTCTCGTTGAATTCGGCCTTTTTTTCCGCTGATTTCTCTTTGCGTTCTTTGTCGGCCACTTCTTCGTGCAGGCGTGCGTGAGAAAGGATGATCTTCTTGCTGTCCTTGTTGAACTCGATCACTTTGAAGTTCATCTTCTCATCCACCTTGGCAGGTGTGCCATCAGCTTTTGCGAGGTGGCGGGTGGGGCAGAAGCCTTCCACGCCATACTGCAAGGCCACAACAGCGCCCTTGTCCATGATGTTCACGATGGTTCCTTCGTGTACGGAGTCGAGCGTAAAGATGGTTTCAAAAACATCCCAGGGATTATCCTCGAGTTGTTTGTGACCGAGGCTCAGCCTGCGGTTCTCCACGTCAACATCCAGCACCACCACTTCAAGTTTATCGCCCACTTTAGCGAACTCCGAAGGATGTTTGATCTTTTTGCTCCAGCTCAGGTCGCTGATGTGCACCAGGCCATCGATGCCTTCTTCCAGTTCCACGAAAATTCCGAAGTTGGTGAAGTTGCGAACGGTTCCGGTATGCTTGCTTCCTTTAGGATATTTATCGAGGATATTGGTCCAGGGATCAGGTGAAAGTTGTTTGATGCCGAGTGACATCTTCCGCTCTTCACGATCCAGTGTCAACACCACCGCTTCAACAGTATCTCCCACTTTGAGGAAGTCCTGTGCCGAGCGCAGGTGCTGGCTCCAGCTCATTTCACTTACGTGGATGAGGCCTTCAACGCCCTGTGAAACTTCCACAAATGCACCGTAGTCGGCAATAACCACTACGCGGCCTTTGATCTTGTCGCCCACTTTGAGATCGGGGTTAAGGCTATCCCACGGGTGGGGAGTAAGCTGCTTAAGACCGAGTGCGATGCGCTTCTTCTCGTTATCGAAATCAAGGATAACCACGTTGATCTTCTGGTCGAGTTTCACGATCTCTTCAGGATGTGAAATGCGGCCCCAGCTCAGGTCGGTGATGTGGATCAAACCGTCAACACCGCCCAGGTCGATGAACACACCGTATGAAGTGATGTTCTTCACGGTGCCTTCGAGCACCTGTCCTTTTTCGAGCTTGCTGATGATCTCTTTCTTCTGCTGTTCCAGCTCAGCTTCGATAAGCGCTTTGTGCGATACCACCACGTTCTTGAACTCTTCGTTGATCTTCACCACTTTGAATTCCATGGTTTTTCCAACGTAGATATCGTAATCGCGGATGGGTTTCACATCAATTTGAGAACCGGGCAGGAAAGACTCGATACCAAATACATCCACGATGAGACCGCCTTTGGTGCGGCACTTCACAAATCCTTTGATGATCTCGTCATTCTTGAGGGCCTGGTTCACACGCTCCCACGACTTCATGGCGCGGGCTTTCTTGTGCGAAAGCACCAGCTGGCCTGATTTGTCCTCGTTATTTTCAATGTAAACTTCCACTTTATCGCCCACCGCGAGGTCGGGGTTGTAGCGGAATTCAGAGAGGGGCACCACGCCATCGGATTTGAAGCCGATGTTGATCACCACTTCCTTGTTGTTTTTAGTCACTACGGTTCCTTCAACAAGATCGTTGTTGTTGATGGTTTTAAGCGTATCTCCGTAAAGCTTTTCGAGTTTCGCTTTCTCTTCGGCCGAGTAGTTATCGTGTTTTTTGCCGATCGAATTCCAATCGAAGTTTTCGAGAGGGTTTACTACAGGTGTAGCTTCTTTTGTTTCTGACATTTGTATGCGTTCCGCACCGGGCGGGATTTGTATCGCGACAGGCCATCGCGAGGGTTTTACAATGATGCACGGCCTTGCATGCATACCTTTCCGAAAAAAGGAGTGCGAAGGTAAAAAATTGACGGTTAACAGCGAAATTTATTTTGCTTTATTTGGTCATTTCCGCTAAAATCCTTTCCTTTGCAGCCCTTTTTCAGATATTTTGAAAGGTCAGAACGTTAAAAACTAAAATTACCAGTCATGTCAAGAATTTGCCAGATCACCGGAAAGAAAGCCATGGGCGGCCACAAAGTGTCGCATTCCAATATCAAGACCAAGCGCAAGTTCAACCCGAACCTGCAAACCAAGCGCTTCTTCCTCCCCGAGGAGAACAAGTGGATCGTGTTGAAAGTATCCACCGCAGGTTTGCGTAACATCAACAAGAACGGACTTTACGCCTGCGTAAAAGCCGCACGCGAAAAGGGCTTCATCAAGAAATAATTACTTTACCTGTACGAATTGAAAACGTTGTTACTTTGTAGCAGCGTTTTCTTTTTTTGTTGGTAGTTGCGTAAGGGAAAGTTCACGATCTGCGCTGCTATCAGCCTGCAACAAGCAACCCGCACTTCATTCCATATGAAAATAAAGATATTCTTTTCCCTTTTGCTTACGCTCGCTCTTTCACCTGCGCAAGCACAAAAAAAGGTAAGCCTTTACGATACGGATGAACTCAGCAAGGAATTTCACCAGGGCAGGAGAGAAGCCCTGCGCCAGCGCTTGCCCGATAGCAGCATGGCCCTGTTCTTTGCTGCGCCCGAAAAAACGCGTTCCAACGATGTGGAGTATACGTACAAGCAAGATCCCGATTTTGATTACCTCACCGGCCTGGAAGAATCGAACTCCCTCCTTATTATTTTTAAGGATATGCAGGACTTTGACGGGATGGCGGTGGACGAGATCTTATTTATCCAGGATAAGAACCCGATGGAAGAAAGGTGGACCGGGAAGCGTTTGGGACCCGATAGTGCTAAAGCGAAGCTGGGATTCAAACTGGTTAAGAACAGCTCTGAATTTGCCGATTACACGAAGATCAATTTCGCAAAATTCAGGACGGTGATGTGGGACGATAAATTCCATGATGTGGAAGATGATGCCGATAACCGCGGTGACCTTGCGAGTTTACTCAAGCATTTTAAAGTAAAGTTGGAAGTAACGGGCACCAAAGTGAACAAGGACGACCTGAAGTACATAATGGCCGGTTTGCGTGAAGTGAAATTGCCCGATGAGATAGTGCTCATGCGCAAAGTGATAAAGATGAGTTGTGATGGTCACAAAGAGGTGATGAAGGCATTAGAACCCGGCTACACCGAATACCAGGCCCAGGGCATTGCCGAATATATCTTTAAAAAGAACGGGTCGGAATTTCCGGGTTATCCCACCATCTCGGGCGGTTGTGAGAACACCTGTACACTGCATTACACCACCAACCGCAGGAAGTTGCAGAAGGGTGACCTTTTGCTGCTGGATGCGGGGGCCGAATACCATGGCTACTCAGCGGATATCACACGTACCATTCCCGTGAGCGGGAAATTCACCAATGAGCAAAAGCTCATTTATAACATAGTGCTGGAAGCACAAAAAGCAGGTATAGCCATGTGCAGGCAGGGAAATAATTTTCGCGACCCGCACGAAGCAGCCCAAAAAGTGATAGAGCAGAAATTGATGGAATTGGGTATCATTAAGGATCCCAAGGAGGCCTTTCGTTATTTTTTTCATGGCACTTCACATTACCTGGGTTTGGATGTGCACGATGCGGGCCTTTACGGCCACCTCGCTCCCGGCAATATCATTACCGTTGAACCGGGCATTTACATCCCGGCCGGCTCTCCCTGTGATCCCAAATGGTGGAACATTGGCGTGCGTATAGAAGACGATGTGCTCATTACCAGCGGTGACCCGGAGGTTCTGTCGGCCGCAGCTCCTAAAACTGTGGAGGAGATCGAGAGCCTTATGAAGCAGGAAAGCGTTTTTAACCTGATCAAGTAAAAAAGTCATTCGTTAAGGCTTATTGGCGCCAACATTTGATTTTTAGCAACGAATCCCTCAACTTTTCTCCCGGGTTTACCGTCTTTGTTTTATGCCACGTATTCTTTTTCTCCTCATCCTGTCAATTTATTTTCCCCTGCGATCTTTTGCAGTTCCCGGTGACTCATTGTCGAAAAACCATACACTAGAGCTAAACGGGGGAGTGCTGCTGAAAATGTTCCCGATTTATGAAAGGCATTATCACCCGGATGTTGAATTCGGAAGGGAAACATTTGGTATTTATTACGGCTATAAAGCCGGACGCATCCCGGAGATGGGTATTGATGCCCAGTATTTGAGCTGTTATTTAGGGAATGTATACGATGATCATTGGAGTTCCAGGTCGAATGTCACCGAGAAGGTGATCAAGTTCTATTTCCCGTTCTTGTTTCATGTAACCACTAAAAACCAGCGCCTGGATCTTGCCGGGGGGCCATATCTCGGCTTTTCCCCTGTAAAAATTGAGTCTGAAGATTTCGTTATATCCAGCGTAAATAATAATGTGCTGAGTTGCAGCACAGGTTCGTATCACAATCGTATATTTTTCGATCCAGGGTTTGACCTGGGCCTTATCCTTAGGGCAAAATATTCGTTCTGTTTAGCCGGGAACCTTCTCAGCATAGGGATCAAGGCGCGTTATGGGCTGGGGCAGGTGTTTCCAGGTATAGCCGATTGCGCCTTTCAGCTGACTACCGGTTTTTCATTTTGATGCATAAAATGATACGCCCCCTCAACCCGGGACGATCTTTTGACTGTTATCCTGAAATCTTTTGACTTTTTTTGCTATTTCAGCCAAAAAACATACATTTGCACCCCTTAATTCAATATCTCAAGTAAAATGGCAAGAAGCAAGAGCAGGATACAGGTGATCCTCGAATGTACAGAGCACAAGGCGACCGGCATGCCCGGCACTTCCCGTTACATCACCACCAAGAACAAGAAGAACACTCCCGACAGGATCGAGTTGAAGAAATACAACCCCATCCTCAAGAAGATGACCGTTCACAAAGAGATAAAATAAGTTGACGGTTGCCCGTTGTAAGTTCCCGCAGCTAACAACAAACAACCAACAACAAATAACCGAAACAACATGGCAAAGAAAGTAGTTGCAACACTCAAAACCGGTAAAGGCAAGGATTTCACGAAAGTGATCAAGATGGTGAAGTCGCCCAAGACAGGCGCTTATACCTTCAAAGAGGAGATCGTACACAACGATCACATCAAGGATTTCCTCTCACAAAAATAAGCGAAAACACATTTTAAGATAAAGGCTTCTTTCATAACGAAGGGAGCTTTTATCGTTTCATCACCTTACTCACCGCTTTATGGGATTGTTCAGTTTTTTCAGTAAGGAAAAAAAAGAAAAGCTCGACCAGGGCATTTTTGTAACCCGCAAAAGTTTTTTCTCCCGGCTTGCCAACGCCATTCTAGGTAAAACCACCATCGATGACGAGGTGCTGGACAAACTGGAAGAGATCCTCATCACTTCGGATGTGGGTGTTGACACCACTTTAAAGATCATTGAACGTATTCAAAAGCGGGTAGCGAAGGAGCGCAATGTTGAAACTTCCAAACTGAATGAACTGCTGCGCGAGGAAATATCATCGTTGTTGGTGGAGAGTGGAAATACCGATGCGGTTGAATTCAAAGTGCCTGAAGGGAAAAAGCCTTACGTGATCATGGTGGTGGGGGTTAACGGGGTGGGAAAAACCACTACCATCGGGAAATTAGCTTACCAATTTAAGAAGTCGGGAAAAAATGTGATCCTCGGTGCTGCAGATACCTTTCGTGCCGCTGCAGTGGACCAGATCAGGATATGGGGCGAGCGCACGCAAACCCCCGTGGTTTCGCAGGGCATGAATGCCGATCCCGCCTCGGTAGCATTCGATACCTTGAGTTCGGCTGTGGCTAAAGAAATGGATATCGCCATCATCGATACAGCCGGCCGGCTGCATAACAAAGTGAATTTAATGAACGAGCTCACCAAAATAAAAAAGGTGATGCAGAAAGTGGTGCCCGATGCACCGCACGAGATCCTGTTGGTGCTGGATGCTTCTACGGGCCAAAATGCCATTGCGCAGTGCCGCGAATTCACCGCAGCAACAGATGTGAATGCCCTCGCATTGACCAAGCTTGATGGTACGGCAAAAGGCGGTGTGGTGATCGGCATTTCCGATCAATTCAAAATCCCTGTGAAATATATCGGGGTGGGTGAGAAGCCCGAGGACCTGCAGGTCTTCAATAAGTACGAATTCGTGGATTCGCTCT
>DATDFI010000002.1:0-9294 GCA_036522695.1 Bacteroidia bacterium
ACACTCGATCCATCCTCGATTCCACTTACTTTGATGTGCGCGATATATTCGAGCTCGACACCAGCAATAAATATATTAATGTACAGGACCGTTATGCCGGCCAGGTCTATTCGCAGCGCATCATACCAGGGATATTTCCCACGGAGCGTTATTATTTCCGTAAGGGGAATTCACAAATGAAAAAGGCGGATAAACTGGTGCGGGACCTTCACCTCGATCCCGCGGCCGGCATCTGGAACAGTCAAAGCAGCAGTTCAAATAAAAAAATTGCACGCAGGGCCAGTTATGATTTAGCGGTGTATTATGAATTTAAAGGGGATCCCGATCTGGCGCTCGAGTGGGCCAAACGCTCCAAAGACCTGGGAGAGAAAAAGGCAAACCTGCTCATTTCACAGATCGTACAGCATAAAAGAGCTTTACTTCAATTCGGGAACCAGCCGCTGCGGGAGAAGTGATCATTTAGCTATTAGCTTACCATCCTTCCATTTACCTTTCGTCACTTTTCCGTTGGCCTCGCGCAAAACCCCGCGCCCGTTCCTCGCACCCTTGTGGTAAGTGCCCGTGAAAATGCTTCCATCGGCATTGGTGGCCGTACCCTTTCCCTCCCACAGGTTATCCTTCCAGTGACCGTTATAAGTTTCGCCTGCCGGTGTTTTCATGATGCCAACGCCATTTGCCTTATCATTTGCCCAATGGCCGCTGTAAACATTCCCGGTTTTCCAGGTATAAACCCCTTCCCCATCGCGCACATTATTTTTCCAGTTGCCATTATAGGAATCGCCATTTGCATAACGATAAATGCCGAGTCCCTCCTTTTTTCCCATATGAAAGGCCCCGTCATATACGTCACCCGAGAGGTAAGTATAGGTACCGTGCCCGTCAAAAAAACCGGCTTTAAAATGCCCCTTGTACACCTCACCCGAGTCGGATCTCATCTCTCCCTCACCGGCTGGTTTACCATCTTTCCATTCTCCATTGTAACAATAGCCGCTGGGCCTGGTGAAAAGGCCGGTCCCGTTAGGGAAATCGTTTTTCCAATGCCCTTTGTATATACTCCCGTTCTTATACTCCATTGTACCGTTGCCTTCTTTCTTCCCGTTCTTGAATTCGCCCGTGTACTTTCCATCGGTGCATAGCATGATGCCATTCCCGTTTTGCTTGCCATTGCTGACATTGCCCCAATAGGTTTGACCATACGGGAGATAAAGCGTATCGGTGCGCTGGGAGAAGGAAGCGAGGGTAAAAAAAATAAAGACGGAGGAAAGTGCTATCCGCATTTTGAAATAACCTAAAGCTAATTTAAAGCATTTCATTCTTTAAATAATACTATGGGAGTTTGATACAATGCCACTGAGTTACTCCCAGCCCGGATAGCCGACACACTACCGCGTAGTGTTCCCTGCCAGCCGGACGAAACTTGAAAGAATTACCGCAGCCCAATAGCTCCCAAAAAAATGTAACGTAATTTTTCTATCTTTGAAAGTACCATTCCCCTCAAAAAACTTTCCCATGAACAAACTTTTTACTTCAGCTGCATTTTTTTGTCTCAGCCTTGGCGCATTCGCACAGTATCCTTCACAAAATATTACCATGCTGGACCAGTGGGACAGCACGCAGATACCGCAGGAGACCACTTATCACATTCGCTACAACGGCATATGGGGATGGCATAATCCCGTTGACAACCGTGAGTACGCGATCATTGGTTCGACTGAAGGAACGCACTTTGTGGATGTGACCAATCCCACCAACGTGGTGCAGCGCGATTTTGTGCCGGGACGCAGGGCGCAATGCATATGGCGCGAGTATAAAACCTACCAGAACTATTGCTACATGGTGAGTGACGACCAATTGCCAAACAGCATGCAGATCATTGACATGGGTTACCTGCCCGATTCGGTGCACGTGGTATACGATGACAATGCGATCATCAGTCGCTCACACACTTTATTCATTGACGGCAACAAACTTTATTTCGGTATTCCCAAGGGCAATGGCGTGGGAGGAACATCGGAACTCGCAGTGTTCAGTCTGGCAAATCCTGAACTTCCTTCTTTTTTACGCAAAATAGAACAGGACAATATTCCCGGCCTCGATAATTCGCATGATATGTTCGTGCGCAACGACACCGTTTACGCTTCGATGAGCTATACCGGCTTATTCATGTTCAAGTACAATTCGAACAACACCTTCAGTTTGATCGGCTCGCTCACTTCTTATCCTAACCAGGGCTACAACCACAGCAGCGCGCTTACACAGGATGGAAAGCTGCTTATCTTTTGTGACGAAGTGCCTACGGGTTTGCCTATTAAAGCGCTGGATGTGCAGAACTTCAGCAACCTCACCATTCTCTCGCAATTCCGTTCCACTACCAACTCAACGGCCACACCGCACAATCCATTTATCCGTGCTAACGATAACTCGCGTTTGATACAGGCCTACTACCAGGATGGAGTGCAGATCTTCGACATCAGCAATCCCTCCAACGTGGTGCGCACCGGCTATTTTGATACCAATCCCACGGATTGTCCTTCGTGCCCCAACCCGAGTTACAGCGGCTGCTGGGGCGCTTACGTGGACCTGCCGAGCGGGATCATCCTGGCATCGGACATGCAGAACGGCTTGTTCGTGCTGGACGCTTCCAACGCGCTTACCACGCACGATGAGAACAGCGCATATGTTTCATCCGTCTCTGTTTTTCCTAATCCTTCCGATGCGCAGTTCAACATTTCACTCAAAATGAAAAAGGCGGACCGCATACATTACGAAGTGATGGACCTTACCGGCCGCGTAGTGCTGAGCGGGGAACAACAGGTGAATGCGGGCACCGGGCTTATTGCGCTGGATGCTGCTTCGCTCGCGGGCGGGATTTACATGCTTAAAGTATCGGCCAGAGATTTTACCCACTCTCAAAAATTAGTGAAGCAGGATTGAAGAATGCTGGTAATTGATTGCGGAAGCCCGAAAACGCCCGAGCTGCAAAAAGTTTTGCGTGAGCTGGGTCGTGCGTTGGAAACGGTGAAGCTGGCCTCGCTCTCACCCGGTCATATTTCAAAAGCAAAAGGCATCATCATCACCGGTTCGCCCGTTCTGATCACCGAGTCTTACCCAAAACTTTTTGCGTACAAATTCTCCTTCCTGGGAACAGTGAATGTTCCCGTGCTGGGCATTTGTTTCGGGCACCAGGTGATGGGACTGGTACATGGAGAAACGGTTTTTAAAGGAGAAGCCATGCGCAAGGAAGAAGAGATCACCTTCATGTTTGACGACCCCTTGCTCGAAGGGATCCCTCAAAAAGCGGTCTTCCAGGAAGACCATACCGAAGGCATTGAATTGCCCGATGATGATTTTTATTTGCTGGGCTCCTCCAACTCGTATGGCGTGGAGGCAATGAAGCACAAGAAGAAAAACATGTACGGCCTGCAATTCCACCCGGAGGTGAGCGGTGAGAATGGAAAAAAACTGCTGGAGAATTTTTGTAAAATGGTGGGATACTAATTACGAATGAGTACGAAATGGCAACCCCGTAAATGATTCTTAACCGCATCTGGATCTCCTTTTTTGTCATCGCATTTATTGTTGCGCTGATCAAGGTGACGCTTTTTCTTTTCGGTCACCCCGAATACGGGGGCCTGGATGTTTTTCCGGCCATGGTGAACGCCACCTATACTTCATCGCGCGCAGCGGCCGAGGTAGCGATAGGTCTTACCGGGGCCATTACCTTATGGATGGGATTGATGAAGATCGGTGAAAAAGCAGGAGTAATTGGTTTTCTCTCGAAGCTGGTCGGGCCTGTTTTCAGCAAATTATTTCCGGGCATCCCCAAAGACCATCCGGCTCACGGGCAGATCATGATGAATTTTTCGGCTAACATGCTTGGCATTGGCAATGCGGCAACACCGCTCGGGCTGAAAGCCATGGAGAGCATGCAGGAGATCAACCCCGAAAAAGAAAAAGCTTCCAATGCACAGATCATGTTCCTGGTGATGAATACTGCGGGGTTCACCCTTATTCCTGTTACTATAATGGCGCTGCGGGCCGAGTGGCAGGCCAAACAGGGACTCCCGGTAGACCCCACGGATGTTTTTGTTCCCATACTCATCGCATCGTATTGCGCCCTGGTTGCAGGAGTAGCTTTTACCGCCATTCGCCAGCATATACTTGATCAAAAACTCGGCATCATCCTTTTGGCGGCAAGCGCTTTCATCGGCAGTATTGTTTATGGATTTGCGGTAGCAAGCCCGGAGTCAAGGCAACACATCTCCAGCATTGCCGGCAACATGCTGCTTTTTGGAGTGATCGTCACCTTCCTGCTGACAGCAGCCGTGAAAAAAGTAAATGTTTACGAAGCCTTCATCGAAGGAGCGAAAGAGGGCTTCAATACCGTGATCAAAATAATTCCTTACCTGGTTGGCATGTTGGTGGGGATAGGTGTATTCAGGGCTTGTGGCGCGCTGGACTATCTCACCACGGGGATAGCCTGGTGTTTTTATCACCTTGGTGTAAATACCGATTTTGTAGATTCTCTCCCGGTCGCCTTCATGAAACCGCTTAGTGGCGGAGGCACACAGGGCATCACCGTTGATATTTTGAAAAATGCCGGGGCCAATTCCTTCACAGGCCGGCTTTCTTCAATAATTTACGCCTCTGCCGACACCACTTTTTACATTGTTGCGCTTTACTTCGGCTCTGTAGGCATCAAACGCACGCGTTACGCTGTCACGGCCGGGCTTGTTGCCGACCTGGCAGGAATTGTGGCCGGCATCCTTGTGGCATACCTGTTTTTCCATTAATTTTCTTTTTTCAATCCCTCGCTTATGCTGAAAAGAACCTTTCTTTTACCCCTTCTTCTTTTTTCCCTACAAGCGCTTTCTCAATCTTCAAAAGAGAATGAGTTAAAACAACTCCCGCGCTACAACGTGATCGTGGACTCCTTTTTCAATTCCAACCGCTATGAGAATACGGATGAAAAAAAACTCACCTTCGCCCGTAAGCCCGATGGCTGGTACGTACAGGAAGTGGCGCCCGCACATAACGACAGCTTGCTGAAAGAGCAATTGTACTGGTCGCTCGCGCAAAAAAAATTCAGGCCCGTTAAATACATGGATAACATCGCTCAGAATAATATTAAAGAGTACCGCACCTTTATGAACGATTATTATTTCGCACGGGTGCCGTATTACGGTTATACAGGCTGGGCCTATGATGTGACCAGGAATTTTGACGGCATCGCCACATTGGGCGATACCGCCCTGGAAGGCCTTGCCCGGGCGCACAGCTATATCGCCCTCTATACACTCGATCCCCGCTACTACATGTCCTACCCGGTACATGAAACATTGAGTAAAGAAGAAAAAGAAAAGATCTACCGCCTGCATGCCGAAAAAGAAATTGAAAGTTATGCGCGCATAAAAGAACAAAACCCGCATTACGAAACTTTTGTGGGAGATGTGGATATGAAGATCGGTCACTGCATCATGGATTATTATTTTGAGATGGGCTATTTCGGAAAGGAACAGGAGGTAGCCGATAAATATTTTCACGGTCACGTGTACGATAGGTTTTACATCGACCTGGCCAAAAATTATTTGATGAGTTGTGCCCCCAATGCAGTGCTTTTCACCAATGGCGATACAGACACCTTCCCGCTTTGGTACGCACAGGATGCGCTGGGCTTTCGCACCGATGTGCTCGTAGTGAACCTCAGCCTGCTCAACCTGCCCCGTTACTTTGCATATATCAGGCAGCGCGCTGCCAAAACACTTCCGCTTAAAACCACCATCCCCGACACAAAATATGCCGGTGATAAACTGGATTTCGCTTACGTGCTCGACAGTATAAAAAAAGGAATGGAATTGAAAGATGCATTACTCAAACTTGCAAGCGATAAAAAGTCGGACCAGTTACAAAATGGCGACACTTATTATCCCTGCGTGCTTTCAAAAGATCTCCGGTTCAAGATCGATCGCAAAGCAATACGCAAGGCGCAAATGGTGCCTACGTATCTTGAGAACGATGTGGTCTCGGAGGTGAAATGGAAATTACCTAAGAATTATGTGTTGCGCAGCGAGATCATCACGCTCGACCTGGTCTTCAGCAACAGCGACCGTCCGTTTTATTTTGCCTGCACCACGGGCAGCGATGCTTACGTGGGATTGGACAAATGCCTTATCTCGCGCGGCATGACCTACGCTTTCATCCCTCACGTTTATCATCCTGAATTTTCGGGTGTGGAGTTTGACGAGACCACGACCACGGACCTTTTTATGGAACAATTACAACTCGACAGCATTGTAAATTCCCCCTCGGATAATTACAACAGGCTGTGCAGCAATTACCGAAACCTGTATTTGGGCCTGGCCCGGCAGTTCCTGGGCGAGCACAAGATCAAAGAGGCCACACTTTTGATCGATCGGATCATGAACGCCATTCCTGTTAACCCGAATTTCATTGATCTTTCCCTGCCTGCGCTGGTCGATCTTTTGTACAGAATGAACGACAGGACGAGAGCAGATGAGTTGATACTTAGGGTAGCAGAGAACGCCCAAAAACTGATCAGGTCGGGTAAACTGGACGAGAATGACCGGAAAGATGCCATAAGCTTTATTTTCTCACTCCAGAATGTGGCTGATATTTCTGCCGGCCAAAATATCAGGGACAAGCTTAATGCCATCAGCAAAGAATTTACGGATTGATCTTTGGGGGGAGCGACACTGCGCATTCCATCGCGGGCTATTGTCCCGTGTTCCGCTGCAATAAACACGCGCCAATGCACCGGCAGGTTCCTTGTTACGCTGAAAGAGTGCTCCCCGGAATGACACAGCGTGTTTATTTCCGCTGCACCCGGGGCTATTTAGAAAGGGCATTACAAAATGGAACCAGGCACATCATCCGTTATTTTTTCGATATTTGTTTTCCTAAAAAAAGAGCGCCATGAGCAAGGTAAAAACGTTAGGACAATTCATCATCGAGAAACAGGCTGATTTTCCTTACGCCAAAGGAGAATTTTCACGCATGCTGCGCGATATCGGTATTGCCGCCAAAATAGTGAACCGCGAGGTGAACAAGGCCGGGCTGGCCGATATACTGGGCGAAACGGGCGAGAACAATGTGCAGGGCGAACAGGTGAAAAAGCTGGATGTATTTGCCAATGAACAATTCATTGCCGCGCTCACGGCAGGGGGCGAAGTATGTGCGGTCGCCTCCGAAGAGAATGAAGATCTCATTCCCATCGTGAATGAACAAAGCAAAAATGCAAAATACGTGGTGGCCTTCGACCCGCTCGATGGATCATCCAACATCGATGCCAACGTTTCAGTGGGAACTATTTTTTCCATCTTCAGGCGTATTTCGCTAAAAGGTTCGGGCACTATAGAAGATTTTTTGCAAACCGGGACCGAGCAGGTGGCTGCAGGTTATGTGATCTACGGCTCCAGCACCATGCTGGTGTACACCACCGGCAAAGGTGTAAATGGTTTTACACTCGATCCTTCTATAGGTGAATTCTGTCTCTCGCATCCCAACATGAAAATTCCGAAAAGCGGGAAAACCTATTCCATCAACGAGGGCTATTACGTACACTTTCCTGACGGAGTGAAAAAATTCATCAAGTGGTGCCAGGAAGAAGATAAGGCGAGCAACCGCCCGTACTCCTCGCGCTACATCGGTTCGGCAGTTGCTGATATTCACCGCAACCTTTTGTACGGTGGCATTTTCATTTATCCTACCACTTCGCAAAACCCCAAAGGCAAATTGCGCCTCCTGTATGAATGCAACCCCCTTGCCTTCATCGTGGAGCAGGCCGGTGGTCGGGCTACAGATGGCTTTCGCAGGATATTGGAGATAGAACCTAAATCCCTGCACCAGCGCACACCCATGTTCATCGGCTCATCCGAGATCGTAGAAAAAGCCGAAGAGTTCATGAGCAAATTCTCACAGGCGGAAGTACGGTAGTTCAACCCGCTTTTACTTATTATCCCTTTTTTCTGCGGCCCACTGCGGTAGCTCTGTGAACGCTGCTGTAAAATATTGGTCCAACCTTACTTTGCAGCGCAACTTTCAGGGGAATAATTTTGTCTATATTGTACTTCCCCGCAAATGACCGTATCATGAAAAAGCATATCGCTTTCCTTTTCATTTTCCATCTTACATCTTCCATCTTCCATTTTACATTCGCCCAGGGCCCGTGGAGCCAGCGCGCTACCATGCCCGGCCTTGCACGTCACCGCATTTTCGCCTTTAGCATAGGCTCGCGCGGTTATATTGGCTGCGGGTGGAATGGCACCGATATGTATGATGATGTTTGGGAGTACGATCCGGGAAGTAATTCATGGGCTCAGAAAGCAAGCTACCCGGGCGGACCGAGACTATGCCCCTTCAGCTTTGCCATTGGAAATTACGGTTATGTGGGTGCGGGACTGGACCAGTTCCTTACTTCCATGAATGATTTTTACCGCTATGATCCTGCAAGCAACTCATGGACATCGCGTTCGAATTTTGCCGGTTCACCACGCTTCGGCTGTGCTAGTGCCGTTTACAACAATAAAGGTTACGTGGCCATGGGCGATGAATGGGACCCTTCCTATTATCGCCAGAACGATCTTTGGAGATACGATCCCTCCCTCGATCAATGGAGCTACGTTTCGGCCTGGCCCACCGATGGCAGGCGCGACCCCGTGGGATTTTGCATTGGTAACAAACTTTATTTCGGCACCGGGAGCGACAACAGCTACATTGAGCAAAACGATCTCTGGTGCTTCGACCCCTCAAACGGGAGCTGGACACAAAAAGCCAATTGCGGCAACGATCCCCGCGCGCAGGCCACCGGCTTTGCCGTGAACGGAAAAGGTTATGTGGGCCTAGGGCAGGTACAAACCGGTGAGGACATGACGGATTTCCTCGAGTACGAGCCAGTGAATAACACCTGGAGATACATTAATTCCTTTCCCGCCTCTGCCCGCGAGAACTGCTATGCTTTCGTGATCGGCAGCAAAGCTTACACCGCCTGCGGGACCAGCGGCATCAATTACAACGACCTCTGGGAATTCGATCCTTCACTGGCCACCGGGATAATCCCGTCAAATAAAAATGAAACGCAGGTCAATATTTTCCCCAACCCGCTCCATACTTCATCCGTTCTTCAAATTCCCGGGATCAATTCCATCGAAGGGGTGAAAATCTTCGAGCTTTTTGATGCAAATGGAAAAAAAGTCCGCAACTTTACCTTAACACAGGCTGAAACAAAAATGGAGCGAGAAGATCTATCCATAGGAATTTATTTCTATCATGTCCTAT
>DATDFI010000003.1:0-5807 GCA_036522695.1 Bacteroidia bacterium
ACCTGCACCTGCTGCTCGAATTGAGCGCGTTTCTCGTCCCAGTGCGGGTCCTGCCGAAGCATCATCCGGTGATGTTCTTCATTCATTTGTTTCACCTGTTCGGGCGTAACGCGTGTCATATCGTAAAAGACCGGGGAAAGGTCCTTCATGCTGCCGGGGCTTATTTCGCTTTGCGCTGGAACAAGCAGGGGCAGGAAAAGGACCGCAATAAACAGGGCGTAATTTTTCTTCATGCGAGGGGAATTAGGGTAACAGTTCCAAAGCTAAGAAATATTCATTGGTGGTCAAATAATCCTCTTCCTCCTGTTTCCTTTTCACTATGTTTGCCCTTTGACACTCCGTATTTTCCTTTCACTCCCACTCCTGCTGTCCTGGTGTTACACACCTGCACAACCTTTTTTTGATGTGCTCAGCACGAGCGCACAATTCTATCCCACCACTTACAACGACAGCCTTCACACCAGGGGACAAACCAACACGTACACGCTTTCTGCCGGCCTTCCAATTCAATTCAAAAGCGGTCACACGCTGATCATAAAAGCCAATGGCGAGCGCATACATTCTGAATATAATTCGGATGTTGTTTACCGGTATGATCTCTATTCCCTTTCTCTTCCGGTGGGCATGCAATTCAAATTGAATGATGAATGGAAACTGCTCACCATGGTGATCCCCAAGGTAGCGTCCGATATGCAAGACGATCCGGGAAAGAATGCTCAACTCGGGGGCACGGCCCTTTTCACTTACGTGAAAAATGAAAAACTGAAATTCAGATTCGGACTTTACTATAACAGCGAGTGCTTCGGTAATTTTTTTGTGCCCCTGGCTGGGATGGACTGGAAAGTGAATGAGCGCTGGTTCTTTTACGGAACTCTTCCCAACAATTACAGGATAGAATACCGCTGTGGCGGAAAACTTTTTTCAGGGATAGGATTCCGCTCCTTCCAGCGTTCGTATCGCCTGTCGGGCGTTTATCACCACGATTACGTCCGGGTAAAAGAGAATGAGCTGAAATTATTTACCGATTATTTCATTTATAAGGACCTGCTGGTCTTTGCGGAAGTGTCGTACGCGATCAATTATAATTTGCTCGAACATCCCGATGAGGTCGAATTTGCATCTTCCTCTCCTATTTATACTCCTTTGAAACCCGGTTTCCTTTTTTCGGTGGGACTGGCATGGCGCATTCGTAAAGAATGATCTACTGGAAATTCCAGGCTTTAAAACGAATGGTGAAATGCGTGCCGTGATCCCGCTTTACGCTGATGTTGCCTTTTAATTGCTCCACCAGCACATGCAAAGTGGCAGTCCTAACAATGCGCTTTTTGAAATGCATTTCTTAAGTGCTTCGACCAGTTATACCATTTTTACGACCACTTATGAAGCATATCTCACCACTTATTGGATTCCCGGGTCAGCGTTGTTCAAGTAGTCATAGCTTCGCTGGTCTTTTTATGAAAGAAGCTTACACCACCACCGCTTCCATGATCCTGGGTGATGACGGGATACTGAGGATAAAACTGAAAAAGGGGGCGCGCATCAAATTATCGGACCTCGAAAATCATTTTCGGGTGACCGAACGACTGCTCGATGGTAAAAAAGCGCTCGTGCTGGTGGATGCCCGGGCAGATTATTTTATCAGTCCCGCGGCACGGGCCTTCAGCTCCAAAGCTTCCGGCAAGACCCGCATCGCCACCGCCTTTGTTACCCGCAGCAAAGCCGGCATGCACTTCATCAACCTTTACATTCGCCTTAACAAGCCTTCCACTCCCACCCGCTTTTTTACCGATATAATGGAAGCCGAAAGCTGGCTGCTCTCCTTCAGGGAAAAATAATTGTAACCTAATCCCGATCGTTCCGTTTGAGTGAGGGCATTCCCGGTCCCATGCTTAAAAAAATACCTGTCCTTCTATTTTCCTTTGCGTACTTTTTTACGCTTGCGCAAAAGACCATACTGCACAACGTTTATTTTGCGTACGACAGTTACGAGATGAGCGATGAACTTCGATCGGAGCTGGATAGTTTGTACGACAAGGCCCCCTTAGGATGTATTATCAACCTGGGGATAGTCGGGCAAATAAAAAGCCACGCAAGCCGCTCGTACAGCAATACCATTTCCTCGAAGCGGGCACAAAGCGTAAAAGATTACCTGGTTTCACGCGGGCTGAAAAATTCCAACCTCAACATCATCACCGTTCCTTACGGGAAGAACAGGCTCACCACGGGTGATGACAACATGAAAAAGAATACGATACTGCTTTACCAGGTAGAATGGCTTAAACCCAAGGACGAGATTATTACGCTCGTTCATCCCGATACCAATTGCATCCCGCTTAAAAAACCACAGAAGTTCGCAATACCCAGGTTGAATGGGAACACCATCACGGGTAAAGAGGGCACGGTGATCATCATTCCTGATGATGCTTTTCAATTTCCCGAGGACGATGAGATGAAATGCGATGTGATCACTATTGAGCTGATCGAATGTTTGACCGTGAGTGATGCGGTGACGCAAGGATTAGCCACGCGCTGCGGAAAAAAATTACTGGAGACCGGTGGGATGATCTACATTATGGCTTACTGCAACGGCCGACAGCTCGCCATCAAGAAAACAAAGCCGCTTGAAATAAAAATTCCAACGTACAATAAAATAAAGGGAATGGAACTTTTCATCGGAAAATACACAGAGCAGGGCCCGGACTGGAAGCAATTAAAGTTGAAAGACAAAAGCGACAGCGCGTTTTCAAAAGCGCCCGATCCCGAGCAGATCAACTATGGCTATAAAATACCTAAACCTGACTGGGACGGTGAGGGGACATATGTAAGGGAAACCGATTCCACCCGCCTGCTCGACTATTATGTTTTTGATCTCACCAAGCTGGGCTGGATCAACTGCGATCATTTTTTGAATGAAAAGAACCTCGTTGATTTCAGTGTGAATGTGGATACAGCTTTCTCTCCTTTCGTACGCATCGTGTTCAGTGATATACGCTCGGTGATGCCCGGTGATTATGACATGAGCAATCCTGGCAAGGTAACCTTCAGCAATATTCCCGAGGGAAAACGTGTGACCCTTGTGGCATACAAGGAATACAAAAAGAAATTATACTTAAGCATGAAGGAGATCACCATTACTAAAAACATGAATGAGAAAGTTGATCTGACGCAGGTCACGCAAAGCGAATTCAGGGAGAAAATGAAGGTGCTGGATGGAAAATAAATTCCTCAACGTGAATTATTTTCCACACCGATCATTCAGTCGCAAGAAATTTCCACCTTATTTTATTTGGCATAAATTTTAAACGAAGCCTTCACGCGTTTAATGAATAATGAAAGGCTCTGAAGAAAGTGTAAAAGCGCCTCGTGAAAAAGAGTAACGTGGCGTTCATTGACGTACTGAAAAAATTCACTGATCGAGCCTGGTGCGGATGTGGCCTAAGCTTATTGCAAAACCAGCTTCTTTACTTCCCGTTCCTTACCACTCAGCACTTCCACAAAATAAATTCCTTTAGGGAGATTTGTCAGATCGAGTTGCCTGCAATAAGGGAAGCAAACATCGTTTACCGTTTCCTTGTAAACGCATTGGCCGATTGAATTGCTAATGCGCAGCGCAAGCGAGTGGTTTTGTTCAGAAGAAGAGAAGTTGAGATTGACAATACCGGAGCCGGGGTTGGGGAAGACGGTGAGGTTCGCTTCGGTGTAAAGGGAATTAACAGAGGTAGGTTCTAGGAAGGGGTCGAACTCCCAGAAGTCAACAAATTGATTTACGGAATTACCTACACCTGTGCCAATATATCCTTTTCCACCTATCGAAAAGGAAACTGCGTAAACTTTTGCGCCACCTGGAAAATCAAAAAGTTGACTCCAGGTATCTGTTGTAGGATTCCAATACCAGACATCCCTAAATTCATAATTACCTATACCTCCGACAATATATCCATAGTTACCAACTGAAAAACCAGAAGCTCCATCCCTAACAGTATCCGGTAAACTTGTCTTCTGAATCCAGTTACCTGTTAATTGATCCCATTCCCAAAGTTCATTACAGTAACCATTATTATTGGCGTCTCCACAACAAACGTATGCTTTGTTACCAGTTGTAAAGGTTGCCGGATTATAGCGTGAAAGACCAGGAAAACTTTGGACCTGGTTCCAGCTATTACTCATTTGGTCCCATTCCCAAACATCCTGATATACATTAATGCCTCCACCTCCGATACCAATATAACCTTTCGTTCCCAATGAAAATCCGAAAGCTCCACGTCTTGGCAAACCAGGAAAAGCGGCTTTCTGTGACCAGGTATTTGTTAATGGGTCGTATTCCCACAGATCATTAAAATACATTGGACCGTAAGCGCCCGTTCCTATATAACCTTTGTTCCCGATTGAAAAACCTATTGCATCCATTCTTGGACCTCCACCAAAGTCAGCCTTCTGTGCCCATGTATTAGTATTAGAATTCCATTCCCAAAAATCTTTAGACTCATTATAAAAATTAATTCTCCCAGTACCGATATAAGCTTTACTGCCTATGGAAAATCCGGTTGCGTAGTCTCGACCAAGCCCTGAAAAATCGGCTTTCCTGGTCCAGGTGCCTTGGCCAAATGCATAACTAAATACAAAAAATAATGCAAGAAGTAATTGTCCCTTTTTCATGCCTCAAATCTTAATATCAAAATTAGCTTATGAAATGTATGCGGTAATCACATATCGTTAAAAACAAGTTTTCGATAGCCAGAACGATAAAATAAAATGCAACAAATCAATTCACTAAAAAAACAAGATCATGAAAACAAAAATCCTTATCGCAATTACCCTGCTCCTGCTGACCGGCTCAGCATTAAATGCCCAGTACAGCATCCCTGCCGACCTGTTTGGCATCAATGGCTGGATGAACGAGAAATTAGGCGACACTCAAAACCCATACAATTGTTTCGGGCTTACCCAAAACCCCGTGCTTACCTGCAATCCCAACGGTTATATGGACAGGGCCACGGGGGGATTTATAACCACCTCCTGCTCCACCAAGGTGAAGAACCTGTATGCGCACCTGATACGTTATGGAGGTACCAGCAACGATTTCAATTTCCCCACCTACCAGCAGTTCATCGATGAAATAGACCGCATTCGCGCTATGGGATCAGAGCCGATCATTCAAATTCCTTATGGTGACGGGCATTACACCGCCACCGATGCATACAAGCTGCTGGACTACCTGAACAACAGCCGGGGCAAAAAAATAAAATACGTGGAGATCGCGAATGAGCCCGACCAGTATGCCGATTACCCCACCACAAATGCAACGGATAAGGCAACTTTTATTGCTGATTATTTTAAAAATATTGCCGAAACCCTGAAGGTGGCCGATGCAAGCATCAAGATCATTGGCCCTTCACTGGCCACTTACGATTATGCCGTTTATCAAAAACTCCTTTCCGATCCTTCAACCTATACCTATAGCATTGCGGGCAAGGACGGGAACAATCGGTACTATTTAGATATAGTAGATTTTCACTACTATCCCTTCAATGGAAATCAAACTTTAGGAAATCTCCAAGATAACCCAGCCGTATCTTCAGGAGGGCTTGCTTTTAAACTTGTTGACGCTACTCAGGGAATGTTAAATTTTATCAGTACCGCGAATGGCTACTCCGTACGCAGTGGCAATGCCCTGCAATTCTCGATCTCCGAAATGAATATTGACTATCAAAATCCTACTTCAAACACCTACACCGACCGTGGAGCAAATGGCTTCCTGGCCGGTCAATGGATGGCCGAGTGTTACGCGGTAGCTATGGATAAGGCGA
>DATDFI010000004.1:0-2986 GCA_036522695.1 Bacteroidia bacterium
AGGCGTACGGCAGTTTAGCAAACTGCTGGTTTAAGCCGCTCACCCATCTCTCCGGGTAATAAAACAAGGCTTTTTTACAGGTCGGCAAAGTTATAAAAATGTACCCCATTACCAAAACAAACTTTCATCCGTAATAATCAAACATTTATCTAAAAAGCCCTACTCTATCGAATCCGAATGTTATATTTGCCCTTCTCAAAAAACAAACGGTTTCTAAGCTGAACTATTAACAGGCCCGAGATTATGATATTCAGAAAAATTACAGGTATTTGCGCATTTGCAGTCGCAGCCGGTTTGATCGCTCTTTTCCCTTCCTGTTCTTCCTATGTCCCCAATAATACTGAAGTAAGGATCCATTCCCTCTCCGATCCGGATATGCTCAATCCCATCAATTACCAGAGTGCCGATGCGGGTTACATCACAAACATACTCTTCCCTGCCCTCCTGAATATCGATTTTGCCGACAGCAACAAGGTTATTCCCGTGCTCGCTGAATCACGTCCCAAACTCGAGAAAACAAATGACGGACACCTGAAGATATCTTTCGTGATCCGCAAAGAGGCCGTATGGGACAACGGAACGCCCGTTACTGCCAGGGATGTGGAATTCACGCTGAAAGTAATCAAAAATCCGAAAGTGAAGAACGAGCAGAACAAGCCTTATTACGAGTTCATCGAGGACATACAGATCGATCCTTCCGATCCCAAAAAATTCACTCTTCTTTGCAATGAAGTTTACATGCTGGCCGAAACATCGGCCGGTGATTATGGATTGTTACCCGAATACGTTTATGATCCGAAGGGCCTCATGCGCTCCTTCACGCTTCCCCAATTGAATAAAGAAAAAGACAAGCTCTCCTCTGACCCCAAGATCAACGAATTTGCCAATGATTTTAACTCGGAGAAGCGCATGCGCGAGAAAGACTATATCAGCGGGTGCGGGGCATACAAAATGGTGGAATGGACCACCGGCCAGCGCATCGTACTGGAGAAGAAAAAGGATTGGTGGGGCGATGCGCTCAAAGGCGTGAATTGCTATTTTGAAGCCTATCCCAAAAAACTAATTTACCAAACCATCAACGACCAAACCACGGCTATCGTTTCGCTTAAAGCAGGCAACCTTGACGTGATGTACTCCATCAAGCCTAAAGATTTTGTTGATCTTAAAGCATCCGACAAGATCAAATCCACATTCAACCTGCACACTCCTCCTTTTCTTTCTTACTACTATTTCGGCATCAACACCAAGAATAAAAAATTCGAGGATAAAAAAACCCGCCAGGCCCTTGCACACCTCGTTGATATCCCGAAAATGATCCACACGCTGATGTATGACCTCGCCACCCAGGTGACCGGTTTCATTCATCCTTCCAACACCCGGGACTACGAAAAGAGTATTCAGCCTTACGATTTCGATATCGAAAAAGCGAAGGCACTGCTTACCGAGGCAGGCTGGAAAGATTCCAACGGTGATGGAACGCTTGATAAAATGATAGACGGGGTTCTTACTGATTTCACGATCAAATTCTCGGTGAATGCCGGTAACGATGTGCGTAAGCAAGCCGCGCTCATGTTCCAGGAAGAGGCGCGCAAAGTGGGAATCAAAGTGGACGTGATCCAACAGGATTGGTCGGTTTACCTGCAGAACCAGAAGAACCACGATTTTGAAATGTATTTCGGTGGATGGGTTGCTTCACCCACCCCTAATGATCCCAAGCAGATCTATCATACCGAATCGTACAACGGAGGCTCCAACTACGTTGGATTCGGAAACCCGGAATCGGATGCTGTGATCGATTCACTTCGTAAAGAACTGGATGAGAACAAGCGCTCGGCTTACTACAAAAAACTGCAATTGATCCTGCATGATGAATGCTCTTACATTTACCTGTGGGCTCCCACCGAGCGCATGGCGATCAATAAAAAGTTCACCAATGCCGAACCTTCCGTGATGCGGCCCGGCTTTTGGCCCTGCGCTTTCCAGACCGCTAAATAAAACATACAAAAGAAGAGGGGCAGATGTTAAGATATGTTTTAAAGCGATTATTGATCTTTATCCCTACCCTGGTGGTCGTGTCACTGATCACTTTTGTGATCAGCACCAACGCCCCCGGTGATCCCATAGAAAATATGCTTTCCCGCAACCAGTCGGGCGGTGAGGGCGGACAGAACTCTCAACGGGTCTCCACTGAAAAAGCCTACAACTCCCTGCGCCATGAGCTGGGTTTCGATAAGCCTATATTTTATTTCACACTCACCAATGCTACGTACTGCGATACGCTTTACAAAGTCCCGAAAACCAATTGGAGGGAAACGCTGGAGCACCTTTCGTACACGTACGGTAATTGGCGCGATGTATCGAAATATTTCAATGCGATCCGCAATTTTGAGAACATCGTTTACGATTTCAAAAAAGATTCAACCAACGCACAGGGGTTGAGCGATATCCGGAATTTCACCACGCAGCTTTATGACAATTACCGCGAGCCCCGCATCAAATCCATTTTTACGGATATCGAGAATACCATCAATGACACCCCTGGATTGAAGCAGCTCAACGGCCCTTACATGGCGATGAAGAACGGCTTCGAAGCCTGCGTTCACAACCAGAGCATCATGAAAAGGTATATTCCGATGATCTACTGGTATGGCACCGACAACCAGTATCATCATTGGATCACCAATTTTCTTTGCGGTGATTTCGGGATCTCTTACCAGGACAAGCGCCCGGTGAGCTCGGTGATCCTTGACGCGCTTCCCAATACCATGTGGCTGAGTTTGTGTTCTATTCTCATCGCGTACCTGCTCGCCATTCCCATCGGTGTGCGATCGGCCGTGAACAAAGGTCAACTGCGTGAAAAATCAAGTACTGCTGTTTTGTATGCGCTGTATTCATTACCGAACTTTTGGGTGGCTACCATGCTCGTGATCTACCTGTGCGGTGGCGATTATCTCGCATGGTTCCCTGCTCCCGGCTCTCCCCCGAT
>DATDFI010000005.1:0-5136 GCA_036522695.1 Bacteroidia bacterium
GGTACTTCGACCTGTTCTCATCCTCCTTGCAGCGATCGCGCTATGGTTCGAACGCAGGTTTTCCTGGTTCTTCACCAACGGGTATAAACAGGAACATCCCGAAGCAAAGACCGGGGGCCGGGTAAAAGCTACTAAAAACCCGTTGGACCTTCACCGGTTCAACTGAACAATCAAACACTAAAAAGCAAATTTTATGACAACGATCAGATTCGGAACGGATGGATGGCGTGCCATCATCGCAAAAGATTTTACCGTGGAGAATGTATCACGCGTAGCAGAAGCCACCGCGCAGTGGCTGGTGAAAAGTTACAAAAAGCCCTCGGCCATAGTGGGCCACGATTGCCGTTTCGGTGGCGAACTGTTTGCCGACACCACCGCACGCATTCTTGCCATGCACGGCATCAAAGTACATCTCGCCAAAGGACCCGTTTCAACACCTATGGTCTCACTCGGAACGGTTCGAAAAAAGGCCGACCTCGGCATCATCATTACCGCCAGCCATAATCCTCCCGCTTACAACGGTTTCAAACTGAAAGGCTCTTTTGGCGGCCCTCTCTTTCCCGAAAAGGTGGAAGAGATAGAAAAACTTATCCCGGAAAAAGCAAAGACCGATGTGAACAAAACCAATGTTTCTGAGCTGCACGATAAAGGCCTCATTGAATATATAGACCTGGAGAGTATGTATTGTGATCATATCGAACAGCATTTCGACCTGGATAAGATCCGCGATTCCGGTTTGAGGATTGTTTACGATGGGATGTTCGGGGCCGGGCAAAATGTGGTGAAAAGATTGTTGCCGGAGGTGACAAGGCTGCATTGCGATAATAATCCTTCCTTCCTGGGACGTGCTCCTGAGCCCATTAACAAAAACCTTACAGAGTTATCCGACCTCATCCGGAACTCCGGGGACTTCGACTTTGGTTTTGCAACGGATGGAGATGCCGATCGCATTGGCCTGTACGATCACCGCGGAAATTTCATTGACTCGCACCACGTGATATTGCTCCTCATCCAGTACCTGTATGAAGTGAAAGAAATGCGGGGAAAAGTGGTAACTGCATTTTCAGTAAGTAATAAAGTGGGAAAGATGTGCAAGCATTACGGCTTGCAGCATGCAGTGACGAAGGTGGGCTTTAAATACATTGCCGATATCATGGTGGCGGAAGATGTTTTACTGGGCGGAGAAGAATCGGGAGGGATCGCAGTAAAAGGGCATATTCCCGAACGGGACGGCATTTGGGTGGGACTCACCCTGCTCGAGTACATGGCCCGGTCAGGAAAAACATTGCAGCAACTCATCGATGATGTATACCGGGTAGTCGGGTCATTCGGCTTTGAGCGTTCCGACCTGCACCTGCACGAAGAACTGAAGAACGAGATCGTGGAGAAATGCAAAAAAAATGCATACAGCTCTTTCGGCAATTATAAAATACAGCGCGTGGAGACAACGGATGGATACAAATATTTTTTCAACGATGAGGAATGGCTGATGATACGTGCATCGGGGACTGAACCTGTTTTGCGCAACTACGCAGAGTCGAGCTCCTCTCAAAATGCCGTGCTGATCCTGAAAGCGGCCGAACAGGCTTTGCTGAACGGGCAAAAGCTGAATTCCTGAATCATTCTTAAAAACAGCATAAAACGCGTGTCCGCGATGACCCTCCCCGCCATCCCGGACGCGCGTTCCGCTTTATGCGTCAATTAATTTCTTTATTCGAGTATGATCTTCTTTGTCACCAACCCTTGTCCCGAGCGGAAGATCGCAAAGTAGATCCCCGGCTCTTTTCCCTGCAGATCTATCGTGCGACTCATCACCTGCAATGGTCCATCAAACTTTTCAGCGTAGATCTCCTGCCCGAGCGCATTGCACACGCGCATGGAAGTGAAACCCTGCATCGCATCCAGGTCGATCTTCACCATACCACCGGTAGGGTTCGGGTAAACATTTAACGCGTGATCATCCATCACCAGTTCGTTTGCCGAGGTCATTGTGCCCTGCAGGTCAAGTTTAAGGAACATGATCTCCGTGTGATTGGAATAACTCCTGGTATGACCGATCGCGATATAACTTCCATCAGCCAGCTGCTTCACGGCATAATTATGCTCATGGTCCCAGCTTCCATAATGCCTTGTCCACATCGTGTCCCCTGCTGCATCCAGCTTTACCAGCCAGAAATCGGGATTGATCCAGCCGAAGCTCCTGCTGATAGCCGTAACAATGTATCCGCCATCCAAAGTATGCTGTATCATTTTGCATACGTCCTTTTTTGTTCCGCCATAAGTTTTATTCCACACTACTGCACCCGATCCTGTTACCTTTATCACCTGCACATCAAAGTCGCCAGCTCCGCTACTGCTGTCACACATGCAAAAAGTATAGCTGCCGTCTGGATTGGCAAGCACATACTTCGCCTCATCGAAATTGGGTCCCCCGAATATTTTGGTCCAAAGCGTATCGCCAGTCGCATTTGTCTTCAACAACCAGCTATCGCCCCTCCCTGGGCCATAAGAAAAGGTTGTTGCAAGCAGGATGTAACCGCCATCCAGCGCTTGCTTCACCGAAGCCCCGCTCTCGTAAAGCGGCCCACCGTAAGTTTTTGTCCACATGGTATTGCCCGATGGATCGATCTTTAGGAGAGCAGCCTGGTTATTGATCCTCCCTCCTATCATGTAATTCCCGTCATTGGTTGGAATGATCTCGTGCCCCTCGTCATCACCGGCACCACCATAGGTTTTGTCCCAGATATAATTTCCGCTGGGATCTACCTTGATGAGCCAAATATCACCCTGGCCCGCACCGAAACTTTTAGTGAATCCCATCACGAAATAATTTCCGTCAGGCAGTTGTAAAAGCGTGTGCGGGTAATCGGGCCCGATGCCTCCGTATGTTTTGGTCCAGAGCGTATCACCCGCCCCATTGGTCTTCACCAGGTAGATATCCGAATCGCCCGGGGTCTTTTCCGTCATACCCGCAATGAAATATCCTCCATCGGGAGTGGGCAGCACATCGCGGCTGCTTTGCGCCACCGGTGAGGAATAGATCTTCTGGAATGTGGTTATCTGTGCACTACCGCCCACCGATATTCCCGACAGCACGAAAAACAAAACCACCCCGCCTAACTTTCTCATAATCTTTTTCATGATGTAATTTTTTATTGGTTACTGGAGCACGATCTTCCTGCGCGCGATCACCTGCTCCTCATCACGCAACTCCACCAGGTAGATCCCTTTATCGTGCGATGTGATGTCCACATTCATTTGCGCACGCGCCTGCACTTTTTGCTGATCTACTACCCTTCCCAATTCATCCAATATGGTGAGTTGAACGTTCTTGTCCTGCGCGTCACCGAGATCAACAATAAAATGGCCGGTGCCTGGATTGGGGTAAATATTGATGGAAGCATTATCATCGTACCGGGGAATACCAACACTTGCCTGGGATACACGTGTCACGAACATATCCGTGCGATCATACGTGGTTACAGTAGTTGTTCCGAAAACCGCATTATCAAGAATGGAACCTGTAGCGAACACATAACCGTTCGCCTCTGCACAGATCGCGTTGCCGCACTCGTAACCCAGCGTTTCGATTGAATCGGGGGTTCCGCCTACGGACATCGCCCATATAAAATTCCCGGATGAATTGATCTTCGCAATGAAAATATCGGAACTGTCGGCTGCAACAACGGTATGACCACCGAAGGAAGCCGTTGAACCGAACTGGCCGGTAATATAAAGGTCCGTTCCATCGGTACCTATGCCGCGCGCGCGGTCGATCAGTGTTCCTCCTGCATCTTTTGCCCACTGTACATTTCCATTCTGATCATAGCAGGCCACATACGCATCGGCATTTCCCGAAGTGGTGAGTGCAATATTATCGAATGTTGCATAAGCATTGAATTCTCCTGTCATGTAAATACGGCCGGAGTTATCAATGGCGAGGCACCAGCCTACATCATCATATGCTCCTCCTGCGTTCTTCACCCACTGCAAAACTCCGGAAGGTGAATATTTAGCCAGGTAGGTATCCATATAACCATTGGGTGCCGACACTTGCTGGGAGCCGAAAGTGGCAGTGCCGATGAACATGCCGGTGATGTAAACATTACCGGATGCATCGCAAACAATTGATTTGGCCTCATCGCGGGAAGGGCCTCCCGCCTTTTGTACCCATTGGAAATTCCCGTTCGCATCATACTTCGCCACGAAAATATCATTGCCTCCATAGCCGTACACAAAAGTGTTGGCCCCGAATTTGGCCGTATCATTAAAATAACCACAGATATAAATGTTACCGGCATTATCATGTGTTACGCTCAGCGCCTTATCGTTCTGGTACCAGCCGGCCTCGTTGGCCCAAAGAAGGTTGCCGCTCAGATCGTATTTGGCCACGAAAATATCGTTAAGCGCTTTGGAGGTGAGTGTGATGTTTGAATTCTGGAAATAGACCGGGTTGTTCACTCCTTCTATCTCCCCGGCAATGCAAACATAGCTGGACCCGTCAGTGGTCACGCCTTCGGCATAATCACCAAGGGAGCCACCCGCTGTGGTCACCCATTGCAATGCCCCACCTGCATCGTATTTTACCAGGTAGATATCATGGTTGCCCTGGCAGGGTAGAATGGTATTGCTGAAGTTCGCATTCTCTTCGTATTTGCCGGCTACGTAAACATTTCCAGCGTTATCGGTGGTGATGCCGTAACCGTAATCGTAGGCCCAAAGCCCTTCCCTTTTTGCCCAATCGAACGTTTGTGCATGGAGGTTAATAAACAATACATTTAATAACATCCCTAAGTATACTTTTCTCATTTTCCCTTTTTTTGTAGTTGGTGTTTCTCTTCGTTTCAAATCACTGGAACAAAATTATTTTCACGGCCTGCATTATCCGTACTTTTTTCGGCAGCGACCATTTTCGGATAGCCGTAAACCGTGGGCGGGCACTTTTAAACCGGCCTTATCTACCTTCGCTGAAAAGCCCTCCGCAGAGGAGAACAACGCCCCCGTTTCCTTGAAGATCCGAACAAGATCGGAATGACATGGACGGCCACACACCGGCATATTTTCCCTTTCGGCTATCCCAAGTCATGCATTACCGAATATTACCGTGATAACATTTGGCTTCCCGGTAATTTTGAG
>DATDFI010000006.1:0-13273 GCA_036522695.1 Bacteroidia bacterium
CCGGAACAGTGCCTGCCCGCTCTAAAAAATCGGCTATTTCCAGCTCTTTATTCAAGGTAAAAGGATACAGCAAAAATACGCCATAAACTTGGTTGGAAGCTATATTTCACTATATTTGCATCCCTATTTTAAAAACAAGAGAAAAAATGGCAAACCACAAATCAGCCGAAAAGAGGATCCGTGCTAACGATGCCAAGCGCCAGCGCAACCGTTACCAGGCCAAGACCGTGCGCACTGCGATCAAAAAACTGAGGGAGAACACAGCAAAGGGCGAGGCCGCCAAGGAACTTCCCAAGCTCAACTCCATGCTTGATAAACTTGCAAAACGCAACATCATTCACAAGAACAAAGCTGCCAACCTTAAATCAAAGCTGGCCAAGCACGTGAGTGGTTTGAAATAAACGCTTCACTTTTTATGAACGAAAGCCTTCCTTAATGGAGGGCTTTTTTATTGCTGTTGCACATGGTACTTTGTACCTTGTACCCTATATTAGCTTCATGGAAGAATCAGTACGTACATTAAGCATTAAATCCTGGGCCGAAGAAGATCGTCCGCGCGAGAAGCTGTTGGAAAAAGGCCGCCACATTTTAACCGATGCCGAACTTATTGCCATACTCATTGGCAGCGGCACCCGCAACGAAACAGCCGTTGAATTATCCAAACGCATTTTGGCGCACTTCGGAAATAACCTGAATGAGATCGCCAAACTGACTGTGCAGGAATTGATGAAGTTCAAAGGGATTGGCGAGGCCAAGGCCATTGCCATTGTGGCCGCACTCGAACTCGGTCGCAGGCGCAAGGAAGGCGAGGTCCAAAAACGCGAGCACATCTGCATGAGCAAAGATGTGTTCGACATTTTCAGCCGGCATTTCCTGGACCTGCCCCACGAAGAGTTCTGGATACTTTTACTCAACCGCTCCAACACCGTTATCCGCAAGGAGCGCATCAGCATGGGAGGCGTTTCGGGCACCGTGGTGGATCCCAAGATCATTTTCAAAATTGCGGTAGAGCATTTAGCCAGCGCCATCATACTTTGCCATAACCATCCTTCGGGCAACCTGCGCCCCAGCGAAGCCGATGTGAAGCTCACCAAAAAGCTGAAAGAGGCCGGGCTGATGCTCGAGATCCCCGTTCTTGATCACATCATCGTCACCAATGACTCGTTTTACAGCTTTGCCGATGAAGGCATGATCTGATGGGAAAGATTATTTTGCCTGGTGGTTTAACGGTTCGCACGGCTGATGATGTGTGGAAGGTCCTTTTCATCTTCCCCGCCATGGGCCTTGGTTTTTTCAGCGGCAACCAGTTCAGCGGTGATATCCTGAATATGCCCTATGGAATTTTTTGGGGCGGTGCGGCCGGACTTGCGGGCTGGGGAATATGGGCGCTCACACGGAAACTTTCCTTGTTTTTGAAACTGGCGATCTACGTTTTATTTACCGGTGGTTTAACGGCCGTTTTACTCTGGTTCCTTCAACACCCATCCGCATGAAACGCTGTTACCTTTTCACTACCTGTGTTTCGCTTTTATACTACACACCGCTTTTTTCCCAAAGCAATCCCAGCTATCTTTTAAAAGTAAATATCACCGACAGCATCCGCCACTTGCTCGAGCATGAACTGCTTGATCGTTGTCATATCGAGCACCAGGTCTCGTTCAACGTAGGCACCTACGATATGGATACTGCTGTTACCGGCAAGGCCGCCCAAACCGCTCCTTCGCTTTCGGACATCAAAAAGCAGCAAAAAAAACTGTGTCACTGCGGGAAGGACTGGCAGGTTTATCATGAAATAGGTTGCATTTACGACCTGTTGAACATGAGCGACAGCGCTGCGATAAATTACGATCGTGCACTTAAGCTCTGCAAGGAAGAAGAAAAGAGGTTTCCCGACAGCACTGCCCTTTCCGATGGCGAGGCCATGATCTGGTTCCATAAAAAGGAATACAACACCGCCCTCGAGAAATTTGAAAAGGTCCTCCAGAAAAACAAGAATGATTCCATCGCTTCAGAAACGCGCCTTGTTATTTACCTGGGACTGTCGGATACGGCAAGCATGGTACGCGTGGCGAAAGAAAATCTCCAAAAAAATCCGGACGATGCGCTTTCTGCATTCTATTTCATTTTCGCCCGCGATATTGAACTGATGTATAACCGCGATGACCCGAGAAGAAAACGGTTCAATAAGATGGATGCCGACAGCGTACTGGACTTCTCGTGTATTTACCGTATTGAAAAGAAATATCCTCAATACCACTATTATCCGATCATGGACAATTACATGCACCTGTTCACGTATTTCTGCATGAAGTTCACCTCCATTATGACCATAGACACTTCGGATAATGTCAGGAACCTGTTTGTCCTCTTCGATACCCTCCACATCGGGAAATACCGCGAATTTTTCAAAAACATCCTCCGTGAAAAATGGTATACAAATTACTATTCGGGTTACAAGGCGCTGGCTTTCGCTGAACTTATGGAGCATGACCTGGAAGAGGCCGGCAATTGTTTCAGGAAAGCGATCGACCACTTCCCTTTGGCGCGCAGAAATACTCAGTACAATTCCGCATCGGATTACATGAATCTTTCCATGTGCTATTGGTTATCGAATGACTCCATTTCAGATGAAAAGGTGTTGAAGGAAGACATTCGCCAGAGGCCGGGCTTAACCGAAGATCCTTTATTATACCTGATCCTTGCCCGGCACGAGGTCCAGGCCGGTGATTTTGCCGGTGCAAAAAAAAATTGTGCCGAGGCCCTTCGCATCGATCCGCATTCTGATAAGGCCTATTGCCTGCTTTCCGTCATTGCCTCGCTCGAAAGAAATTACAAGGAAGCCCTTGCCAATCTTGACAAAGCATTTAAAGTGAATGATAACGAAGTAAGCATCGTAGTCATGGCCGGGATCATTTCCTTACTCAACAACTCCCCCGATACGGCACACACTCTTTTAAAGCAGGCTTACGATTATGACAATACTGATATTTTTGTGGAGAACATCCTGAAGAATTATTTCCTGTGAATATGATCAAGATAATGACCGTCATCGGGGCCCGGCCCCAGATCATCAAGGCCGCTGCGCTAAGCCGTGCGATAAAGAATAAATTCTCATCAGCAATAAAAGAGGTCATCGTTCACACGGGCCAGCATTACGATGAGAATATGTCGCAGGTATTTTTCGATGAGCTCGGCATTCCTTCACCCGATCATAACCTCAACACAGGCTCGGGAGCACACGGCAAACAAACGGCCGCCATGATCGTTGGTATCGAGGAATTACTGCTGAAAGAAAAACCGCAGTGCATCGTGCTGTATGGCGATACCAACTCCACCCTAGCTGGTGCTATCGCTGCCGCGAAGATACATGTGCCGGTGGTGCACATTGAAGCGGGATTGCGCTCCTTCAATAAATCCATGCCCGAAGAAGTGAACCGCATCGCCTGCGATCATGTATCAACTTTACTCTTTTCTCCTACCAGGACCGGCTACGCTAATCTTTTGCGCGAGGGGTTCAAAGAGAAAAACGATCCACCTTATACCATCGACAACCCGAAGATCTATCACTGCGGGGACGTGATGTACGATAACAGCCTGTATTTTTCCACGATCGCAGAAGATAAAACGGGGATCATCAAAAAACTTTCGCTGGAAGAAGGGCAATTTATTTTAGCAACGATCCATCGCAATAACAATACGGATGATCCCACACGCTTATCCGCCCTCTTTAAAGCGATGAACAGCATTTCCGTCCGCGATAAGACCAGGATCGTGCTGCCGCTTCATCCCCGCACCGCTAAGTTGCTGCAGCAAAATCTTCCCGCACAATTATATGATGAGGTCAAAAAAAATCCCTTGTTCAGCGTTCTGCCGCCCGCTTCATTCCTCGAGATGATCGCCCTTGAAAAGAACTGTAAGCTGGTAATGACCGATTCGGGGGGGGTGCAAAAAGAGGCCTTCTTCTTCCAAAAACCCTGCATCATACTTCGTCCCGAGACCGAATGGCTCGAGCTGGTGGAATGCGGCACCGCCATCATCACCGATGCCGATGAAAAAAAGATCCTGGACGCGTACAATGAACTCTCCCAGCGAAAAGGCATGAATTACGCTCCCGTTTTCGGGGACGGGAAGGCCGCTGAATTCATTTGCGGAGAGATCATGAAAAATTTTTCAGTGTAAGGTCCGCCCGGCTCATCCCTACTGCCCGAAAGAATTCTCATTCTTCCTTTCGTTCACCAGTTGATATAAGCCCACAAGAAGAAATGTCCAGCCGAGCAATTCCAAAGCGATAACGCTGATGGCGTACAAGTATATCGAGTCGCTCATTCCTATCGCCAGGAACCGGTACTGGATAAGGCAGTTGATCGCACGTTCGATCACCAGCATCACACCACTTATCGTGATCATGGTCCATGCCGTTTTGCCTGTTCGTGCCTGCCCTGCCACCCCTGCAAAAGCCAGCAGCCCTGCAAGGATAAGAAAAAGGGCGGGCGTGATCTTGTAAAGCATATCCATTGTGTTTGATTCCATAGTTTCGGTTTTTCATCAAATATAATTAAACACACTCATCCTTCTAAATATGTAACTTCGCTACTCATAAATGATACTCGTTTACATACCGAAGATCACCAACCGGCTCCGTTTCTGCTTCAACTTTATTTTCAGGGATGTGCTGGGCGTAGAGACCAAATTGTGCACTGACACCAATGAATTTGCGGGATGGGCAGGCGCCAAGTTCAGTTATGCCCAGCATCCGACAGGAGATGAATTATTTTTCCAGTCGCGCAATATTTTATTTGAAACCGGCATCACCGACCAGAACATCACTGTATTCGACCATAAAGGCGGTAAAGTTTTTTTCGCCACCGGCAAAAATTCGGCATTGCCTTTCGACCCCTTTGCCGCCACGTTTTACATGCTGAGCCGCTACGAGGAATATTTGCCGCATATCCGCGACATGTACGATCGTTTTGATGTGATAGAAAGCCTTGCGTATCGAAATAATTTTTTACACATGCCGGTGGTGGATCAATGGGCGCTGCTGATAGCTGATCTTATCAAAGCGCGCTTTCCCGATGAGAATTTTCCTGAAAGAAATTACAAATACATTTCCACCATCGATATCGACAATGCTTACGCTTACCGCGAAAAAGGATTCGTGCGCACATTGGGCGGTTATGCGCGCGCGCTAAAGGAATTCGATCTTACCGATCTTAAAGAGCGTACCAAAGTTTTTGCAGGCACTATGCAGGACCCTTACGATACTTATACGCTGCAGCTCGATATCCAGAAAAAGTATCGACTCAAATGCATTTATTTTTTCCTGCTGGGCGATTATGGCGTGAACGATAAAAATGTTCCCGTGCAAAGCCGCAAATTCCAATCGCTCATCAAATCCCTGGGCGATCATGCCGACATCGGGATCCATCCTTCGTTCGCATCCAATAAAGATCATCAGCGCTTGAAAACCGAGATCGGCCGGCTTTCACACATCGTAAATGCCGAGATCACTAAAAGCCGCCAGCATTTCCTTATTCTTAATTTCCCGTACACCTATCGCAACCTTATTGAAGCGGATATCACCGATGATTACACCATGGGCTTTGCGGGCCATGTGGGTTTTCGCGCGGGAACCTGCACACCTTTCAATTTTTACGACCTCGATATGGAAGTGGAGACCAAACTGCGCCTGCATCCGTTTGCCGTAATGGAAGCCACGCTAAAATATTACATGAAAGTTGACCCGCAGGATGTTCCGGCAGTGATCAAACCCATTGTTGACGAAATAAAAAAAGTGAACGGCACGTTTTACAGTCTTTGGCACAACGAGAGCATGAGCAACAACCGCCATTGGAACGGCTGGAAAGATGTGTACGAAGAAATGGTGAAGATCGCTGTGGCCTGAAAAATATCCCCGCTTGATCTATCATCTTCCACATAACGGGATCGACAAAAAAAAATGGGACGAAGCCATTGCCGCTTCGGCCAACGGGCTGGTATATGCATACTCCTGGTATCTCGATATTGTTTGTCCCGGCTGGGAAGCATTGGTGAAAGAGAATTATGTGAGCGTGATGCCGCTTACCGCAGGGAAAAAGTACAACATCCATTACCTCTATCCACCGTTCTTCACCCAGCAACTTGGGGTGTTCTCCAAAAGACCGCCTGCCGAAAAAGAGGTAGCGGAATTCCTGGGTGCCATTCCCGAAAAATTCCGTTACATCGAGGTCAATCTCAATTCTGAAAATTCCTTCAACGGGAATTCTTTTCTTATCAAAAGAAATATCAACTGTGAACTTTCGCTTGGAGCCCCTTATGAAGAACTCTTCCGCAACTTTTCGGAGAACACCCAGCGAAACATTAAGAAAGCACGAAAAAAGGATTTTCAGTTGATCGCTGACATACCTCCCCGCGAGGTGATACGCCTGTTCAGGAATAACCGCGGGAAAGAAGTGCATGCGCTGAAAGACATGCATTACCGCACGCTGGAAAAGCTGGTGGATGCTGCGAAGCGTAGAAAAATGGCGAGGGTTTGGGGTGTGACTAGCGAGGGAGGACTGTGTGCGGGGGCGATATTCCTGGAAGACAAAGCGAGAAGCATTTTTATTTTTTCGGGGATGAATGGGACCGGGAAAGCGAATGCAGCGATGTTCTTTCTCATTAGCGAATACATTAAGCGGCATGCCGGTCACGATCGCATTCTCGATTTCGAAGGTTCTAACGACAAGGGCCTCTCCCGCTTCTATCAAAGTTTCGGCTCCAAAGAATGCGTATATTTACAAGTAAGGCAAAACCGCCTGCCCAGGCTGCTCAAGTGGCTGAAAAAATAGCTTTTATATGGTGATCGAACTCGGTAAAGAAAATTCTCTCCTCAACCAATTCCTAAATGAATTAAGGGACGAAGATATCCAGAAGGACCCTTTACGTTTCAGGAAAAACCTTGAGCGTATAGGGGAATTATTTGCCTACGAGATCAGCAAAAAACTGGAGTGGAAAAAAAAAGAGACCACTACCCCGCTTGGGGTGGCGCAATGTTCGGTGCTGGCCCAACAACCCGTGCTTGGCACCATTTTTCGCGCAGGCATGCCTATGCACCATGGCATGCTCAATTATTTCGACAGGGCGGATAACACGTTCATCAGTGCATACAGGAAACATCATGCTGACGGAAGTTTTGAAGTGCTGCTCGAATACCTGGCAAGCCCCGACCTTAACGGCCGCACGCTTATTCTTTGCGATCCCATGCTGGCCACCGGCCAATCATTGGTGCTCACGTATAAAAAATTACTCGCCATCGGAAGGCCCAAACACACGCACATCGCAACCATCATCGCCAGTGCCGAAGGAGTGGAGTACGCCAAAAAACATTTGCCCGATAATACCACGCTCTGGATAGCCGCCATTGACGAGGAGATGACCTCTCAATCCTATATCGTGCCCGGGCTTGGCGATGCAGGCGACCTCGCTTTTGGGAAAAAACTCTGAACTTTCATGAGCAGCCAGGATATATGGCAGATCATACTTGTATGGCTGCTGAGTACGGTGAAATTCGTTTTCGGTGCCGTACCACTCGCGCTGGCCTTCGGCTTTTCGTTCTGGAAAACGGTTGCGGTGACCTGCACGGGAGGATTCATTGGGATCACTTTTTTTGTGAGCCTAGGTGAATACCTGGTGAAGAAAACCATGGAGCGAAAAGAAAAACGTATTGCCGAAGGAAAACGCAAGCCTAAAAAAGCCTTTACCCGGACCAATATCCTTATCGTAAAAGCGAAACGAAATTTCGGTTTACCGGGCATCGCGTTTCTCACACCTCTCCTGCTTTCCATCCCCCTCGGCAGCATAGTGGCCATGCGTTACTTCAGGCACATGAATAAATACCGCGTGCTTTCATGGATGTACCTCTCCATCGTTTTCTGGTCGGTATCTATTGCATCCTGGAAATTATTTTTTCCGTAAATGAAAACCTATAAACATATTTTCTTCGACCTCGACCGCACGCTATGGGACCTGGAAAAGAATTCGGACGAGACCATAGTGGAATTGTACGAGAAGCACGGGCTGGAAAAAGCGGGCATTAAACCTTTCGAACATTTTTCGCAGCTATACCGCGAGGTGAATGATAAAATGTGGGCGTATTACCTGCGCGGAGACATCACCAAGGAAGTATTGCGCTTCAACCGCTTTCACAAAACGTTTTTGCATTACGGGGTGGATAACCCGCACCTCGTAAAAGCATTTTCGGAGGATTATACGAAGCACACACCCATGAAAAAGCACGTGTTCCCGGGCACACATGAAGTGCTTGCTTATCTCCGGCCCAAATACACCTTGTCCATCATCACTAATGGATTTGAAGATATACAGCATATCAAGATGAAACATTCCGAGCTTCATTCTTATTTCGATCATATTGTGACCTCCGACAAGGCGAACGCGCAAAAGCCCTCCCGCGAAATATTCGAGCACACGCTTTCCCTCCTTAATGCCGATAAAAGCGAGTGCATCATGATAGGCGACAGCTACGAGCACGACATCATTGGCGCAGCTAACGCAGGTATCGACCAGGTTTATTTTAACAGCACTGGTGATAAGCCGGGAAAAAAATGCACGCACGAAATATTTGAGTTGAAAGCGCTGATGGAGATCCTTTGAAAAATGGAATACCGACCAGGCGCATTTTAGATATTGGCCGTGAACGGCACTGGCGAACGCCTGGGCTTATCCACGATGGCAACGAGAAGGACCCTTCGGTCGCGCCCCACACCTTATCCCAGGACCTCCTACGGATGACAATACCGGAGTAAGAGCGGGAATGGCGATAAATACAAAGGGAAATGCCTCGCTTCTCCAATCCAAAAGATTTCTTCGGACAAAAAAAAGAAAAGCCTGTTGCACCCGAACCGGAGACCATAGACTTGCGACTGTCCCAAGCGATGCCTTCGGCATAAACTAAAAAAAAGCCCCGGAATGACGTCCCAACCCCATACACCCTCACTCTTGAAGGAACGCCACCCGAGGCACTATCTTAATAAAAGAACAACACAAAAAATAATCACTGCACTACGATCTTACCTGTTTTGAGTGAACGATTCACCTGCAGCTGGTAGAAATAAATCCCTGCCGGCAATTGCTCACGATCGAACAACACCTGCGATTCCCCAGAGGGCGCATGCTCATTGAGCAATAAGGCCACTTCGTTACCCACTACATCCACGATCCTCAGCGACACATCGGCATTTTGCTTTAGCGTGAGCGCAATGGTGGTTGAGGTGCTCATCGGGTTCGGGAACACCCGGATATTATCTACCATACTGTTATCGTTGGTTGTATTGGTAAGTACCGGGCAATGACCCTGTATGGCCCAGTCGAGCCAGCCCGCACGCGCGGAGATCCAGGTCTTCAGGTCCGTGAGCTCCGATTGATACGATGCGCCCTGTTGAATTTGGGGGTTAGGATGAATGTTTGCACCCAGTATCGGCCATTGTGTAAAATTTCTTTGCTGCGATTCATTGAGCACCGCGCCCAGCGAATCCACGAATGCGTAAAGATTAGCATCGGTGAGTACCGTTTGGCGCAGCTCGTGCCAGCGGCAGTAGAGCTTGTTGGTAAAGTTGCTGTCCTGCATAAGCTTGAACCACCACTTGGGACTGGGATTTGCCGAATCATTCATCTGGTATTGCCAGCCTGTATTGGTACAATTGCCGATACAGTTGTGCCAAGCCAGGTCGTAATCCCAAACGGGACCGATATGCAGTTTGGATCCATGCCCGTCCCGGTCTTTATATAAATAGGTACTTAACCGGTACGCATCTATATTTTTACTGAATTCGTTGAGGATGAAAAAGTCGACAAAAGTTCCCACACCAATAAAATTGGGGTAACCGGTTTGAGGATCGGCAAAGTTGGGAGAGTTGAATGCTTCCTCCACGCTGTCCATGTAAGCCTGGATATAACTGCGTTGAGCGCTGGTGATCTTGGAATCTTTAGGGTAATCGTATTGATAGTAGAATCGGGATCCTGCATTGCTGTTGCCCGGGTATTGCGAGTACCACCCGGGTGCATTGGTACGGTCGATCTTAAGGATATATCCCCCTGTGATATTGGGGGCCGAGTTATCGGTAGCTGAAAGCTTTTTAACTGAAATACGCAATGAATCGCGCTTGGGTTTTTCCATCAATTGATAAACGCCCTGGTATTCATTATTGAGTACGAGCTCAACATAACGGAAGCGGGGTGCATAGTGGCCCATACGCCTGTAAAATTCATAAGAGAGCGGTGAACGCATTAGTGTTTTGTCCTGGTAAGAGGCAATGAGCAGCCAATCACTTTCGGCCGGCATACCGAGCAGTGGCACATCGATCGCGTTGCCCGAAGCATCCTGTGTTTCGATGGCGTAAGGTTTTTTCTCAAAAGCACGGGAGCTGCTTCCATGCAGGTGTATGCCCACTTTACCATTATAAGCATTCCATGCATCGTTGGTATTGTTGCGGTTCGGGCTGTTATCGATGATACCCATATTTACCTGCACCGAATTGCTGCTGATGGTTTGGTTATTGGTATTGATGAACAAAATGGGAAGATTGGAAGAAGTGAAATTTATGGCAGGTGAAGGCGAGGTTCCGAACGTGATACTCCAGCTGATCACCGTTCCCGAGTTGAAAAACGCAACGTAGTCCTTTACAATAAGTCTCCAGGAGCCATTGGGATTTTGCCAGTTATTGAAACGCCCGAAATAACCGATGGGTTTGAACGCACCTGTATAAGGCGATGCGCCCAGCGTGATGGAAGTGCTGTTGGAACTGTTGAAACTTGTGCCGGTATAATTAGGACCGGAGCAGTTGTTGCCATCGGTGAGCTCCACCGTGGTGCCTGAAGGCGATTGAAGGTTAACGGACAATTCCTGCACTGCAGGATGGTTGATGGTGATGCTGACATCCGTGAGCCCGAAATTATTATCGAGCTGCGAAGGCAGCCCCGTCACATTCAAATAAAAATAGGTAGGTTGCCCGTTATTCTGGATTCCACCACCTACTCCCTGGAAAGTTTGGGCTCCCGTTAAAAAGGGCAGGGTAAATAAAGCGAGAGTAAATATTTTTTTCATTGGTAATGATTTTATTCCATTCGTTCTTCTTCTTGCTTTCGGTCACTCCTGTGAGTGATTTGCAAAACAAAGTTAGCCCCGGCCGGGGGGCCCGGCATTTTGCTTTCGTTGACCGCGCATTTTTGATAGCCCAAACAAATGAAACCGTGTTTACCGGCCGACAGGCAGGAACATAGGGCAGAAGGGTCGCGGAAGGAGGTGCTTCGGTGAGAAAATTAGTACACAAAAAAGCCCGGAACAGTTGTTCCGGGCTTTCCTTAATTTATTGAACGATCTTATTTTTTATCGTCCGTTTTCTTCTCGTCCTTGTGGCAGCAGCTCTTCTGGTTGGAAGTAGTGGTGGTGCCATCTTTCTTTTTGCAACATTCTTTGTCGCATTTCTTCTTGTCCTTTTCTTTCTTTTTGTCCTTTTCATCACCGTTATTGTTCACGATTACATGGCGTGTTACCGCGGCAAAGGTGCTCACCGAAGCAGCGCCCATGATACCGGTGAGGGCGAGGAATAAAAATGCTTTTTTCATGATCTTATGTTTTAGGGTTAGGTTATTTGATATTGCTACGCAAATGTAATCAAATCGGGTGCCGTTTGAAATGAGTAACTAACAATAAACGTTAAATCACGGCCAATGGCAGGTTTTACTCTGCGAATCACAGTTCAGCGATAACCGTTTGCGGGCTTACTGAAACATCATCCAGCTTCACTTTTATCTTCGCACTTAAAGGGAGCAAAACATCCACCCTCGACCCGAATTTGATGAATCCCATTTCTTCGCCCTGCTTCACCGCATCTCCTTCTTTCACATAATAAACGATACGTCTCGCCATCGCTCCAGCGATCTGCCTGAATAAGATCTTCTGCCCGCTCTTATGCTCTATCACCACCGTGGTCCTCTCATTTTCGGTGGAAGATTTCGGGTGCCAGGCCACCAGGTATTTTCCGGGATGGTATTTCATGTAACGCACTATGCCTCCTACCGGGTTACGGTTCACGTGCACATTAAGTGGCGACATGAAAATGGAGACCTGTATGCGCTTATCATGGAAATATTCCTTCTCCTCCACTTCTTCTATCACCACCACTTTCCCGTCAGCAGGAGCGAGAATGGTATTTTCTCCAATGGCAATTTCGCGTGAAGGATTGCGAAAGAACTGCAGGATCATCACGATCAAAAAAATTGAGAGCGCCAGCGCAAGAATATGGATGATGTGAAGCGTTGGTAAAAAATAAACCGGGCAAAAACAAATAGCTGCCGAGAACAGCAGCACCAAAATTATACTCGGCCAACCTTCTTTATGAATGCGCATCAGGCAAAAATTAAGTGTTCAAAGGTGATATAAAATGAAGTGCCGGATCATCGACCCGGCACTCTCATGAATATTAAAATTCAAGCGATCAAACCATACCTTGGGCAAGCATCGCATCGGCCACTTTCACAAAGCCACCGATGTTGGCACCTTTCACGTAGTTCACGTGACCGCCTTCTTTGCCGTACTTCACACAAGTAGCGTGAATGGCTTTCATGATGCCATGCAGGCGCTGATCCACTTCTTCACGGCTCCAGCCCAGGCGCAGTGAGTTTTGCGACATTTCCAGACCCGAAGTAGCCACGCCACCTGCGTTAGAAGCTTTACCAGGAGCGAACATCACTTTGTGCTTAAGGAACACCTCAACAGCTTCAGGAGTGCAAGGCATATTAGCGCCTTCACCCACTGCCATACAGCCGTTCTTCACCAGCATCTCAGCATCAGCCCCGGTCAATTCGTTCTGGGTTGCGCTGGGCATTGCCACATCGCACTTCACACCCCAGGGCGTTTTGCCCGCAACAAATTCGCATTTGTATTTTTGTGCGTATTCTTTTATACGGCCACGCTTCACATTCTTCAGTTCCATGAGGAATGCAAGCTTCTCAGCGTTAATGCCGTTCTTGTCGTAAATGTAACCGTCACTGTCGGATGCAGTAACCACTTTACCGCCCAGTTGGTTCACTTTTTCGATGGTGTACTGCGCTACGTTTCCTGAACCGGACACGACCACGGTCATCCCTTTGAAAGATTCTTTTTTGGTAGCCAGCATCTCCTGCACAAAATAAGTACAGCCGTAGCCGGTTGCTTCGGGGCGGATCAATGATCCGCCATATTCCAAACCTTTACCGGTAAGTACGCCTACGAATT
>DATDFI010000007.1:0-2883 GCA_036522695.1 Bacteroidia bacterium
CGGGCAGCAGCTCGTGAAAGCGGTGAAGGACATGCACAACCTCACACGTGAAAAAAATATCAATCTCATTTATCATGGTTTATTCACCCACGATAACCTGAAGAGTCTTTTGTCGATGACCGAAGGAAGCGTGGTGGCGAATGATGAACTTGCTTTCAAGCGCAAATCGGTGAACATCATGATCGAGTTGCTTCAGAACATCAGTCACCATGGCGGGCAGCCCGATGCCACGCGTGAAGGCCGCCCCGGCATTTTGATCGTGAGTTATGCCAATGGAGAATGCTTGCTGTCAGCAGGTAATTTCATCGATAACCGTAACGTGGGCAAGCTGCGCGACAAGCTCAACAAGGTGAATGAGGCCGATGAGAAGGCGCTGGACGATATGTACACCGAGATCATCATGCGGGAGGATGAAGTGGGCGCGAAGGGCGCGGGGCTGGGTTTTGTGGACATGAAGATGAAAAGCGGGCATAACCTGGAATTTGAAATGATCCCGCTCAACGAACAATTTTCTTTCTTTACTTTGCAGGTAAAAGTTTCGAAGTGATCATGGAAGCACTGCAGATAACCGCCTCCGAAGATACTCCCGCCATTGTACTCGATATGGTGAATGGGAAGTTCGAAGTGTCGCAGCGCTCATTGCCCGAGGATGCCGCTACTTTTTATGCCCCAGTGCTGGAGTGGATGATGAATTATTCCAAGGCTCCTTCCGAAAAAACGGTTTTTACGTTTAACCTCGAGTATTTCAATACTTCCTCGGCCAAGCAGCTTTTTAAACTGCTCAATATCCTCGAGCAGATCTCGAAAGAAAAAACAGTAAGTGTGCTGTGGTGTTATGATAAGGGCGACCAGGACATGCTTGCCTCGGGTGAGCGTTACGCGCGGTTGACCAAACTTACCTTTGAGATGAAAGAGAACCAGTGATCTTGTTCTCTTGCCTCCCCACTCCTAACTTAATTTGAACCCGGCCACAAGCACATCATCTATCTGCTTGTTGTCACCTTTCCAGCCGATGAACGCTTTTTCGAGGATCACGTGCGGTTCGGAAGAAGCGGCCGCTTCCACTATGAGTTTTTCAAATCGTGTAGTGAGGAATTTGGAACCGTCCGGTCCACCGAACTGGTCGTAAAACCCATCGCTGCTCATAAAAACAAAAGTGCCCGGGGCAAGTTCAGTGCTTCCCGTTTTGAATTCTCTTTTTTCGGAGCCCAGCGACCCGCCAATGGAATGAATATCGCCCTGCAAAGTTTTTACATTTCCGTTATTCACCAGGAAAATATTATGGTTGGCCCCGGCAAAAAATAATTTGCCCGCTTTTTTGTCAAAGCAGCAAACGGAAATGTCCATACCGTCATCCTGCGAAAGCAGGTCGTTCTTGTTTTGTCTTAATGCTGCAATAACACCATCGTTCAGTTGTTCGAGTATGCGGCCGGGTTCCAGCACATTCTTGTGATTCACGATCTCGTTGAGGAGTGTGTTGCCGATCATGCTCATGAAAGCACCTGGCACACCGTGCCCCGTGCAATCGGCCACCGCGAAAAATATTTTTTCCTTATGATAGGAGAACCAGTAAAAATCACCGCTCACAATATCGCGGGGGCGGAAGAAGACGAAAAAGCCGGGAAGATAATTGCGTACCTGGCCTTCCGGCACAAGAATGGCATCCTGGATGCGTTTGGCGTAATTGATGCTGTCGGTGATCTGCCTGTTGGCGAGTTCCACCTTTTTGTAGGCTTCCGATAGTTCTTTGTTAGCGCGTTTGCGGATGTTGTTGCGGTTATACAGCAATAACGCAATGCCGAAAACAAAAATGAGCGCGCCCACCGAAGCAGCGATCACGTATTTCTGGTGATCAAGGTCCGATTCCTGGTTGCTGAGTTTGAGCTTGTCGATCTCCTTGTCCTTATTCAGCAGGTCGATGGCCTTGTCTTTTTGGGCCGTTTCGTACATGGCCTGCATCTGCGCAAGATTGCCTGCCGCTTTTTCGTTGATCACCGAATCCTTCAGGGAATTGAACCTGCGGAAACATTCGAACGCTTTTTTGTAATCTCCCGTTTTGCCATAGGCTTCGGCCAGCAAACCTTCAATATCCATTTGCTGTTCACGCGCATTCACCTGCACTGCCATGGTGTAGCCCTCCGAAAGATATTTCAGGGCCTGTGTCATGTCGCCCTGTATCATGTAAATCCGGCCAATGCGCGACATCACGCTCGCGTAATTCGCAGTGGGACCGCTGCCTTTGTACGCACGCACACGATCCAAAAAATATTCAAGCGCTTTCCCGAATTCTTCCGTTTTTCCTGTTTTTTCAGCAAGGCCCAAATGCGTTTCACCGAGGTTCATTGTTACAATGTCGATGCCGTTGGGATCATTGTGCGCCTTGTAATCTTTGAATGCGAGTGTATAATATTCCAGCGCCTTTTCAAGGTCACCCTTGCCGCTGTATGCATTACCGATATTATTATAGGAATTGCAAATGTTGCCCGTGTCCTTCATTTCGATGCGCAACTGCAATGCTTTACTATGGTAATCGATGGCTTGTTCAAAGTCCGGGCGGCTGTTGGTGAGTTTCCCTTTACTGGTGTAAACGTTGCCGAGGTTGTTCAGGCAATTCGCAATGCCCGTTTTATCGTTGAGCTGTTCATACAGTGCCATGGAGCGCATATAGCAGTTCACGGCTTTTTCATAATAGAGGTGGCGGTAGTAAATGTTCCCGGCTTTTCGCAGGCACAGGGCTTTAATGTTCTTCTCTTTGATGACGATGGAAAAGTCCATCATTTTTGACGCTACCGCGATGGCGCTAACCGGATCGGAAGTAAAGGCCTGACCCATCTTAAAATAATCTTCCACCTTCACCGAATCGTTAGTGCCATTGGCGATATC
>DATDFI010000008.1:0-5964 GCA_036522695.1 Bacteroidia bacterium
ATGCAGGACAGCTGTACCTTTCTCACCACCGGTCGCAACATGTATTTTATTCTCGAGCCCGGCTATCGCCTCGAGCTGCGCGGCAGGGATGGAAAAGATTCGGCCATGCTGGTGATCACCGTGCTGGATGAAACAAAAAAGATCGGAAACGTTGAAACGCGGGTGGTGGAAGAGAACGAATCGGTGAACGGGAAGACCGTGGAGATCTCGAGGAACTTTTTCGCCTATTGCAAGCAAACCGGCAGCATTTATTATTTCGGGGAAGAAGTAGACATGTACAAGGATGGAAAAGTGACGAACCATGAAGGCGCATGGACAGCAGAAGGAAATAATAAAGCAGGTGTGGTGATGCCGGGACTCGTGCTCATCGGGGCAAAATACTACCAGGAGATCGCACCCGGCAAGGCCATGGACCGTGCCGAGATCATCAGCCTTGGTGAGACCATGAAAACACCTGCAGGCGAATTCACCAACGTATTAAAAACACTGGAGTCAACACCCATCGAGATCGGTGAAAAGGAATACAAATATTACGCTCCGGGGATAGGCTTGATCAGGGAAGAAAATCTTTTGCTGGTGAAATACGGTTTTGTGAAATAAAATCATTCCAGCTTTATCGCACCTCCACAGGTACATATGATCGCTGTATTTTTTTCCGGTTTTTGATCGCGCAGCAGGCAGGATTGCAATTGTGCGAACCACTCCCCCACATGCCGGCCCTCGAGACAGGCCGCTGAAACGCTCAATATATATTTTCCGTAAATGAAATACCGGCAATTACGCCCCAGCGTTTCATATTTATTCGCTTTTGAAAGTTCCTCGAACGTTTTATTGTACGCTTTTACCGCTCCTTCATCCGAAGCGTACTCCTCAACATTCACGTACCACCGGTAATAATAATTGCCCTCTTCATCTTTGCGCACCGGCTGTTTGCTTTTGAGTGACCAGCCCGTTTCCTTCACCAACTCATTATTGCCTTTGCTGTCGCCCGAAAGGTCATTTTTCACAATAGTGTATTGCACGCTAAACGTTTTGATGAAATCTTCTTCCACTTTTTTTTCAACTTCCATGCTTCCGCTGCGTACATTGTGTAATCCGTTTTCCAGCACACCGCCCGACCCGCAGGAAAAGATCAAAGGACAAATAAAAAAGAAGATCCGTTTCATTTCATAATAGATATAAAACGCAATTGGTTTCCATAAAAAATGAAAGGAATTAAACCCGGTCCATCGGCAGCTCTATCTCATCCAGCGGAACCTCTTTTTCGATGCGCCTTTTGCGGTAAACAAAATACAGGAGAGCGGCAACCAGCGCCATGCTAACCAGCCCGGCAACAGCCGAAACTTCAACGGGACCGTTCTGCATGTCCTCCGCTATTGTTCCGCGTTTGATCAGCCACGAGATCACTACCGCAACCCCGTTGTTCACGAAGTGAGCGAAAATATTCACCCACAACGATCCGCTCCATGCAAAAAGATACCCGAGCAACGCACCCATGAGCATGCGCGGTAAAAACCCATAAAACTGCAGGTGAAAAGCACTGAACAATGCAGCGGTGATCCAAACAGAGACATGAATATTCCTTGTGGTCTCGAAGAACGCTTTTTGCAAAACGCCCCTGAAAAATAACTCTTCGCTGAAAGCCGCCACAAACGCGATCACGAAAAGATTTACGATCAATCCCTTCACGCTCGTATCGGCCAAAAATGCATCGGTGAGCTTTTGCGCCATGGATTCCGATCGCTGCATCCAATGCTCCAATTCACTCATTGAAGCAGGCAAGATCATTTTTTTATTGAGCTGCTCCAGCCAGGCGATCATGGGCATGCCCACTACGAACACCAGCGCACCGGCAAGCAGTAATAAAAATGGCGGAGACACATTCCACCGCGGGTACCTTAAACGGTCGCGGGTAAATAACAGGGAAAATAAGAACGCGGGAATGATAAATATGAAAAGCACGGCCAATACCTGTGCGAACTTCAGGAAGGAGATCATACGCGGACCGTAGCTGTCTATATCCGTATCAGACCCTGATCCCACCACTGAAAGTAAACCTATAACAAAAAGCCAGCCCAGCAGGATAAGTAATTTATGAATGGGCTTAAGGTCTTTGACCATGATCTTTCAGAGGTAAATTCGTATTTTTACAGGCCAAAGGTAATGGAAAAAAGAGGTATAGGTATCTATTTCTAACACGCCCTGCCTGTGTACCCTTATAAATCTATACCTTCTATCCCGCATGATCAAGATAGGCAACATACAACTCGGTGAATTCCCCCTTCTCCTGGCCCCCATGGAGGATGTGAGCGATCCTCCCTTTCGTTATGTGTGCAAACAGCACGGTGCCGACCTCATGTACACCGAATTCATTTCATCCGAAGGACTGATACGCGATGCCGCCAAGAGCGTGAAAAAACTCGACATTTTTGAGTACGAGCGCCCGATAGGCATACAGCTTTTCGGAGGAAATGTGGATTCCATGCGTGAAGCGGGCGAGATAGCCGATCGGGCCAACCCCGATCTCATTGATATCAATTACGGCTGCCCGGTAAAAGCGGTGGCCTGCAAAGGGGCGGGCGCTGCATTACTGCAGGACATTCCCAAGATGGTGCAGATGACGGCAGAGATCATTAAGATCGCTACGCGACCGGTAACCGTAAAAACGCGTTTGGGCTGGGACGACAGAACAAAAAATGTAGTGGAAGTGGCTGAACGCCTGCAGGACATTGGCATTGCAGCACTGAGTGTGCACGGGCGTACACGCTCGCAGATGTACAAAGGTCCTGCCGACTGGACGCTTATTGGAGAAATAAAAAATAACCCGCGCATTAATATTCCCATCTTCGGGAATGGGGATGTGGACTCACCGGAGAAAGCGCTGGAGATGAAAAATAAATACGGAGTGGATGGTGTGATGATAGGCCGCGCAAGCATTGGTTATCCCTGGATCTTTAACGAGATCAAACATTTTATGCGAACGGGAAAACATTTACCGAAGCCCGGTATTGATGAACGCGTGGAGGTCTGCCGCACGCATTTGATGCGCTCCATCGAGTGGAAAGGCGAAAAACTCGGCATCATCGAGATGCGGAGCCATTACGCGAATTATTTCCGCGGGCTGCCTGATTTCCGTGACCACCGCATGAAGATCGTCACCTCTCATTCCCTGCAGGAGATCCTCGATACCTTTGAAGTGGTAAAGGAAAAATACGCCCAGGCCGTTTAAAATTTTCAAATGAGCAACATTCCCTACCAGGTCATTGATTGGAATAAAATTTCCAAACAGGAATTCAAAGGAGAAAAAGGTGTGGCCGCCTGGCAAACGCTTCAGTTCGGTGGACTGCGCGTTCGCATCGTGGAATATTCGGCCGGCTATTTGGCCGATCACTGGTGTGAAAAAGGTCATATCGTGCATTGCCTTGAAGGTGAATTCGTGACCGAGCTCAAGACCGGTGAACGCACCACGATGATAAAAGGCATGAGCTTCATTGTCTCCGATGATCTCAGCTCACATCGTTCCTTTTCCGAAAAAGGAGTGAAATTGCTTATCGTTGACGGTGATTTTTTGAAGTGATCTTGGGGGAGCGGAACTGCATCACCACTATTGACCGCCATTCCTGCTGTCGCCTCGCGCGCCCTACGCCAGGCCCAGGGTGACACTCGGCTCCATCAGGGCTAAATGGCACCGGCATCACTTCTATTCCACAGTGCTTATTTTGTACTTTCACGCGTTCATGGATAAATACCGCATCACGTTCGAGACCTGGAACAAGGTGGCAGAAGCATACCTGGAAAAATTCAGCGGCCTCGATCTCTACAACGATACGTACGATATTTTTTATCGGCTGCTGAATAAAAAAGCGGCTGTTCTGGAAGTAGGCTGCGGGCCGGGCATCATCAGCAAGTACATTTCCGCAAAACGGCCCGACCTACGGATTGACGCCTGTGATGTTTCGCCCCGCATGATCGAACTTGCAAAGCAGGAAGTTCCTGCAGCCCGTCTTTTTGTGATGGACGCGCGCGAGCTGCACACTCTTCTCCAAAGGAGTCCATCGGACAAAAAAAAATACAATGCCATCATCAGCGGTTTTTGTATTCCCTACCTGTCGAAAGCCGACACCGAAAAATTTTTCTGCGATTGTGCTGCCCTGCTTGAAAAGAACGGGTATTTTTATTTAAGCCTCATCGAAGGCGATCACCAAAATTCCGGCCTCCGCACTGCCGGCACCGGTGATGCCGCTTTCGTTCATTATTACGATGAAGCATTTATTACCGCTGCTTTAAAAAAAACCGGCTTTGAGGTCCTGCATACGTTTCGCAAACCTTATTCTCAAGAGACCCACCTTGTTTTTATTGCAAAAAAATAACGGCACATTATGATGAGAACCCTTTTCATTTTCCTCTTTACTGCCGGCCTGCTCCAGGCCCAATCACCAAACAGGAACAAAAAGGAAACTAACAACGATAAGCCGATCATACTCGGCATTTCGCGCGAACTCCGGTCTGAAATATTATCAGAAAAAAGAACACTCAACATTTACCTTCCCGAGGGGTACAATGCAAAAGACACTTCGAGGTACCCGGTGGTTTATCTTCTTGACGGTAGAACGGATGAGGATTTTATCCATGTGGTGGGACTTTACCAGTTCAATAGTTTTCCCTGGATCGACCGGGTGCCCCGTTCCATTATTGTAGGCATAGTGAATGTGGATCGTAAAAGGGATTTTACTTTTCCCACAACCGTAACTGCCGATCAAAAACAATTCCCTACAGCGGGACATTCTGAGAAGTTCATGGATTTTATAGAAAAAGAACTGCAGCCTTATATCGATAAAACATACAAGACCAGCTCTTCAAAAACGCTCATCGGTGAATCGCTGGGAGGATTGTTCGCTTCAGAAGTAATATTGAAAAGGCCTGCGTTATTCAATAGATACATCATCATCAGCCCCAGCATATGGTGGGACAATGGCTCCCTGCTCAAGTTCGAACCCGGGTCAAAGTATCCCTCGGTTCCCACTGATATTTATATAGGAGTGGGGAAAGAAGGCCTGGCCCCCGGTGAAAATCCTCACGTAATGGAAGTGGATGCCAACCTGCTGGCCGAAAAATTAAAGAATTTATGGAGCAAAAAGCTTTCGGTGCATTTCGATTACCTGCCCCAGGAAACCCACTCCACCATTTCTCATCAGGCTATTTTTAATGCCTTACGAGAGTTGTATCCTGCCAAATAATTGCGAGCTTTTTCTCCACCTCCTGCGCCCTTCTACTCCTCCAACCTTCCCCCGGCCGGCATCGTCTCTAATCATAATATTTCAGGCCCGGGCAACCCGGTTTTCAAAATAAGCATCCTAACGCTAAACCATCGCACCTGGTGACTGAAGAAAGCCTTATTGAAGGTTGTATCTCCGGCAAACGGGAATTCCAGGAACTGCTGTACAGGCAATATTCAGGGAAAATGCTCGCTATTTGCTGTCGCTATGTCCGCAGCCGTGAAGAAGCCGAGGATATAGCGCAGGAAGCATTTGTGAAGGTGTTCCGCAATATTCACACCTTCCAGCGGCTGGGACCGCTGGAAAACTGGATCAAACGCATCATGGTGAACACAGCATTGGCCTACCTGCGAAAACAAAAACGCGGGATCGACTTTGCCGACATCGACCACGTGAAGCATCACCCGCACAGTGAGCAAGATACCCTGAGCGATATCAATGCAAAGGACCTGGTGGCCCTGGTGCAAAACCTGCCCTCGGGCTACCGCGCGGTGTTCAACCTTTTTGTGATGGAAGGCTATTCGCACGAAGAGATAGCCGCGATGCTCGGCATCTCCGAAGGAACATCCAAAAGCCAGCTCGCCAAAGCGCGCAACTGGCTTAAAAAAAATATTAACGCAAACCTCTCCGCCAAAAGCGGGCAAAACCTAACCGAAGCGCAAACCAAATGAAGGAGATCAATTCGGAT
>DATDFI010000009.1:0-5785 GCA_036522695.1 Bacteroidia bacterium
AAGAGCGGATCTTCCCCGCCCTCCAGCATGCGCGCGATCCCAATGGGGCCGTGTACTGGCTCGCGCGCATGCTGGAGGGCGGGGAAGATCCGCTCTTCATCGCGCGCAGGATGGTCATACTCGCTTCGGAAGATATCGGCAATGCCAACCCTACTGCCCTGGTGATCGCCACCACCTGCTTCCAGGCCGTGAATGTGATCGGGATGCCCGAAGCGCGCATCATTCTTTCGCAATGTGCCACTTACCTTGCCTGCTCTTCCAAAAGCAATGCCTCTTATATGGCCATTGATGATGCACTGGCCCTCGTTAAAAGAACAGGCGACCTGCCCGTTCCCTTACACATCCGTAATGCACCTACCAAACTCATGAAGGACATAGGCTACGGGAAAAATTACGATTACGCGCACAGCAATGCCGGGAACTTCTCGGAGCAGGAATACCTTCCAAAAGAAATTTCGGGAACGAAACTTTTCGAACCAGGAAACAACGCGCGGGAAAATGAAATGCGTGAGTTATTGAGGAGATTGTGGAAAGAAAAATACGATTATTGAAAATGGTCGAAGGATAATGGTGTTCATGCAGATATACTAAAGCAAAAAAAAAGAAGCTCCCCGCTTCTCTCCTTCTTCCATCAACATCCTAATCCATGTCCTCCGGCCGGATCATACTGTCGTCCCACACAAAAATGTGCACCAGGCCTACAATGAATCCACCTATGGCCTGCTCTATCATTTGCCAGGAAATATCGATCAGCATGTATTGCATGGTGATATTTTTACTGAAGGAAACGCCTACTACAAGGGCAATGATATAAAAAAGCAGCCCGCAAACACTACCCGAGAGCAGGCCTCTCAAAAAAGGATGTTTGGTGATACGCGAAAACACTTCAATGGAATAGGCCTTTGAAACAACAGCCCCGGCAATAAGGTAAACCACGGAGGCAAAAAGAAGGAAAAGGCCGAGCGGATAACTCAGCATCCGGAGGTCATTCAATAACAGCCCGTGCCACAAGTAAAACAATAAAAACATCACGACCGCACTGGCGATCCAGGATATAACGAATTTTTTGGCAGCCATCTGGTTCAAGGATTCAACAAAAATACTCATTTTTTACGTTCGGTCCCCCAACCCACGGCCCGGCCCGGCCGTCTTCATCAAAAAGCGATATATTTACCGCTTATGTTTTTGAAATCTTGAAGCGAGTCAGGACCATATTAATTTTCGCACTTGCCGTGTCCATCATCGGCTCCTGCCGTAAGGATCTCAGGCAGCCGCAATGGGATGTGGACCTGCTGGCCCCTATCCTTAAATCCGACCTCGACTTTGGCAACCTGCTGGCCGATTCACTGCTGCAAAGCAACCCCGATAACTCTCTTACGCTCGTTTACAACAATAATTTTTACGGTCTCACCCTCGATTCGCTGGTGAATATCCCAGATACCACGGTGGCCAACAAATACTGGTTGCTGGGATGGTCGGACTTCAATCCGGGTGATGTGATCGTTAGCAACCTGGGACAATCCACCCAATACAATATCAGCAATGTAGAGCTTACCCATGCAACCATTCGCAGCGGCAGCGTGGTGATGCAGATCAAGAGTTACGTTCGGGAAAAGATCGTGCTCACCTACCAGATACCCATTGCCACACTCAACTCTGTCCCGTTCTCGGTCACGGTAACCATTCCTGCGCGCGTTGGAAATAACCCGGGCGTGGTGAATATCTCCTACCCGCTTTCCGGATACGACATGGACCTGCGCGGGCCCCAGCTTAATTCATACAATACCATATACACTTCCATGAGCGCGAAGGTGGATCCCAATGCGCCCGACACCGTGCGGGTGTTCTCAACCGATACCATCAGCATCAGCAATGCATTCACCGGCATCGTTCCGCAATATGCGAGAGGATATTTCGGGCAGGGAACGTATAATTCATCCGATACTTCTTCATTCGGAATGTTCAATCACATTGTTGGAGGCACATTGAAACTCGATAGCGCCAACATCAAACTGAAGATCGAGAACAGTGTGGGTGTGGATGCGCGGGTGAAGATCAACAACCTTACTTCTATTAACTCAAGAACAGGGAATTCCGTTTCACTCAATCATCCCGTCATCGGTTCCCCGGTAAACATAACACGCGCTTTCGATAATAACGGAACAGTTACTCCCACACTTTATTCCGTTCAGCTCGACAATACCAACTCCAACATCAAACAATTGCTCGAGAACCTGCCGGATAAGATCGGGTACTCAGTGGATGCGGATATCAATCCCCTCGGGAATGTATCAGGCGGGAATGATTTTATTTATTATGGTTCGGGGCTTCGCGTGAATATGGATATGCAGGTACCGCTTTGGTTCGCATCCGATCATCTTGCACTCGTTGACACGCTGGATTACAGCATTGCTACCGACAACCAGAACATCAACAGCGGAACGCTTTCGCTTTTTGCCGATAACGGTTTCCCCTTCGAGGCTTCGATCCAGCTCTATATTTTGAACGGCAATAACGCCATCGTGGACTCGCTGATGCCTGTGATCAATACGATAGACGAAGGTGTGGTAGATGGGAATTATATTGTTGTACAGCCGAGAACTACAAGGATCGAGATCCCTTTGAGTGCCGATAAAATGAGCACCCTTTACAACAACCACAAGATATACGTGAAAACCAAACTGAACACCTATGGTTACCCTAATTACGTGAAGATCTACAATTACTACAAGATCTCCCTGAAACTCGTGGGCGATATTGAATACCATGTAGCCCCGCATTGATCGTGAAACAACTGCTTTTTTCTACATCATCTTTCCTTAAAAGCGCACCATGTCTCGCGGCTTTCTTTTTCTTCATTTCCGCTGCGAGGACCCAAACAAGCGATACATCAAAAACCAACAGTGTTTCGCATACTGTTGACCAGGTGAACCGGGTGATCAAACCCAGCGAACATTACCTGGATGTGGAGATCGGGGGAAGTTTTTATGTGAATTCAGATGCCATCACCACTGAGTTCTTCAATACATTTTACCAGGGTGGATTCATTTCTAATGAAAAGAAAGACCGCTGCCGGAAAAAACTCCACTACAGCAATCGCATTGGTGGTGATGCGGATTATGGAATCAGTGCGAACTGGAAGCCGGATTCGCTTTTTCATAAAAGCAATCTTTCAATGAATATTGCATTGAAGGACCGTTTTCATTACGATGCAGGGTTTTCCCGCGACTTTTTCAATGTGGTGATGTACGGGAATAAAATGTATGCAGGCAGTACGGCCGATCTCGGAAACTTTACCTTGAATTTATTGCGCTACCAGCAGGTGAAAGTGGGCCTGGAGTGGGAAGGCGACACTGCACACGGCTCATATGGATTAAGTGCTTCTTTTTTGAAGGGAGAAAAAAATGTGATGGTGGATGCGGGCAGGGCGGGGCTCACTACCAGTGCGGATGGCAGTAATATCGACCTCGACCTGGCCATGCTGATGCGCAGAACGGACACTTCACGTGTGGGACCGATGGCCTTTAACGGCTGCGGTTTCAGCACCGACTTTTATTATGAGATGCCTTACCTCACCTGGTACAACGAAGGTTTGCTGCGCGTGGAAGTGAACGATCTGGGTTTCATTCGCTGGAATACGCATTCGAATTATTACAAGGTGGATTCGGTTTACCATTATGATGGAGTGCAGATCAATAACATACTGGACCTTCAGAATAATGCATTGCCTCAAAACAACCCCGACTCCCTGGTCAAGAAAAATATAAAATACGGGACCGAGCCTTACACTACCGTACTTCCGGCCGTATTCACTGTTGCAGCCACTACTTATTATGGCAAAAGGTTCGCCTGGGAAAAGGGCATGCGCTTCCGCATGAAATCCAATTGCAGGCCCTATTATTATTCAGCCTTCACCTGGTATGCCACCAAAAAGTTCTCCGCTACTGTTACGGCAGCATATGGTGGCTACGGGAATTTTAACGCAGGTATGGAACTGGAATTCTTATTCCCCGGGCAGGTGAAGCTCCATCTCGACAGTTATTACCTCACCGGTTACCTGCTCCCTCAAAAATGCTCGGCACAGGGCGTGACGCTTAGTTTATCAAAAAGATTCTAAGCCGGGGGAATGAAACAGCTCATTTGTGTCGCGTGTCTCTTTCTTATTCTCATTCCTCCGTCCTTTTCGCAGCGTTTTAGAACTATTTATGCGATTGGCGATACTGTCACTTATAATGGGAAGAACTATGTCGCGAGGTCCATCACTTTTCAATTCAACAAACCGCTGCTGCAGGATCCTATAAATCCCACGCTCGATTCCATCGCACTGTTCCTGGAAAAGAACGACAGCCTGGTGATAGAAGTGGGCGCTCATGGAAGCATCCAGAACGATGTTTCCTACTGCAGCAAACTTACACAAAGAAGGGCCCAAACCATTGTGGACTTCCTTATCGCTAAGGGCATTCCTCAAAACCGGTTGGTCGCGAGAGGATATGGCCAGTCAAAGATCCTGTATCCAAAACAGGTGATCCAAAAGGAAAAAGACAAAGCAAAGCAGGAGTGGATGCACCGGATGAACCGGAGAATTGAATTTAGGATTTTAAACCAGTGAAGTGACCGGAGCCTGTCAGGAATTTACAGCCTCAAATTCACTCATTACTTCTTCCATTTTCTTTGCACCCGGATAAAAAGAAAGAATTTTTTGCAGCACCTCGTCCACAATGGAGTCGGGACAGGAAGCTCCGCTGGTGAGAATGATATTCACTACATCTTTTTCAGGAAGAAAATTTCCAGAACTAATTCGTTGATGCTTATGAAATAGAAAGTGATGGATCCTTTCGCGGCTTTCTATCTCATCAGCCGATGAAATGAAATACGTGGGAAGTTTTGCCTCGCACAGCTCGACTATATGCGAAGTATTGGAACTGTTATATCCACCAACAACAATGGCGATATCCGCATTTTGTTCCAGCAGGGCATAAGTGGCCTCCTGGTTCTCGTTAGTAGCGTAACACAAGGTATCCCGGGTATCGGCAAAATGCGCTTTGATATTTTCAATACCGAACTTCTGTATCATCACGCTTCGCAAATGGTCGGCAATGGCTTGTGTTTCGGAAGCCAGCATAGTGGTTTGATTGATCACTCCCACTCTTTGCAGGTCATTTATCGGATCAAATCCCTCCGAAAATTTCCCGGCAAATACTTCATTGAACTTTTGCACGGGGATATTGCCGAGAATGACCCCTCCAAGTTCTTTTGCTTCCTCGAGGTCGCGCACAATAACAGAAGGCGCGCTTTGCTCACTTCGGGAAAAAGTAGCGCGGGTCTCTTCGTGCTTATCTTTCCCATGTATGACCACGCTGAAATTATTCTCACCTAATTGTCCCGAGCGTTTCCACACACGTTCCACGAAAGGACAGGTGGTATCGTACTTACGAATGTCCAAACCGATCTTCTCCAGCTCCTTTTCAATTTTCAATGTTGTACCGAAGGCAGGAATGATCACGATGTCAGCCTTATTCAATTCCGAAAAAGGAATGATCTGTTTACCGGAAGTATCCATCAAATATCTCACCCCGCGCTTTTGCAGGTCAGCATTCACCTCGGGGTTATGGATCATCTGGCTCAATAAAAAGATCCTCTTGCCCGGGTTTTCCGCCACCGCTTTGAACGCGATCTCTATAGCGTTCTCCACACCGTAACAAAATCCGAAGTGGCGGGCGATAAAAAAACGTACCGGCCCGAAATCCAGAACACTGGGAGAAATGTCTTCTTTTCGCGTATCCTT
>DATDFI010000010.1:0-16094 GCA_036522695.1 Bacteroidia bacterium
GTTGCACATCAATACCTTCTTTGTATTCAGTGATGGTCCGGTTGAACACGTTGCTTTCTTTGTGAATGAAGCTCGCAAAGATGCGTTTCTCGAAAATATCATCCAGTGTGGGTTGTGCGGATTGATTGGCCTTCCACCACAACACCGGCTCCTTCGCAAAAACGGGGCGGCATTGGCTATAATAAAGCCAGAACAAAGGAGCGTATCCCCTGAATTCACCTGTGCCCGGATCGTTCTTTTCAATGAGCGGGCAAATACCCACTATACGCACTTCCATCACCGAGCGCTCTTTATCAAAAAACCAATCTTCCTTCACCCAATAACGCACCACCTGTTCGGGTGTGATGGAGGTGGTCACCGGTGTTCTTACCGGGTTTCCATCCAGGTCAACCGCATCCACCGTATCGGTGGTATAAATGATCTTGCTCGCTTCTTCTACCGTTAGGGGATACCGGAACTCATCATCAAAAACAGGTTTGCCATAAGCCGTAATTTTCCCATCCAGCACCGATCGCTTGATCACTTCCCAAAGGCTGTTGCGCGCATTGTCTTCTTCCAGCGGATAAAAAAGCGGTTGATTGAGTTTCTCTCTCATATCAATGGTACGCCAGATGTATTTGGACCACATTACATCGGCCTCCCGCACATTCACGTATTGAACGGGCTCACGGCCCGTGGTACTTCCCTGGGGTGGCGGATTGGGATCGTTGCCGGGGGGCAATTGCGCGCTGGTGAGTGCAGGGGCTAATACAAACATTGCTCCTGCGATGATCCTGGTCGGTTTCATGATTCCTCCTTTTTTAAAGTGAATGAATACTAAGGAGGGGTGTAGATAATATGATATAAAAACAAAAAACCGCCCCTTTTTAAGGTGGGGCGGTTTTGTACTCGTATTTCTTCTTATTGATCAGAAGTGCCACATATCGTGCTCCGTCTCAAATACTTTTTCCTTGATATTATCGGATTCGATCAGCGCATCGATATTGGTTGCATACTGTGATATGTACCTGTTGTAAACGTTAGCTTCCTTCTTGATATAGCTGGAGAACAAACGTTTTGCAAAAACATCCTCGAAGGAGCGCTTTTCCGCATCATTTTGCCTGTTGAACACCTGGTGACGAGCGAAATAATTCCGGCACGCAGGGAAATACAGCCAGAAGATGGGTTTAAAGCTTCGGAACTCACCGGCATCGTCTTTACCTTCCTTTACCGGTGCAATGCCGATTATACGTACGTCCATCACCGAACGCTGCTTATCGAAGAACCAGTCTTCCTTAAGCCAATATTGAACAATATCCTCGGTACCGGTTGTAAGCGGAACTTTGGTAGAGTCGAGTATGTTCGGGTCATTGATGTTCGGAACCAGTTTGATCTCGAAAGTATCCATGAGCGCCTGGGCCTGTGCGGGTGTGAGTTCGAGCTGGAACTCATCGTCCATTACAGGGTTACCGTAAGCGGTAAGGCTTCCGTCAAGCACGCCTTTACGGATCACCATCCACAAGCTCTGGCGATCCAGCAGGTCCTGGTCCTTTTCATCCGGGAACTTCAGGGGAAGATTCATTTTTTCCCTGAGATCGATCACCCTCCAGATCCTTTTGGACCACATTACATCAGCCTCCCGAAGGCTGCTATATGGAATGGGCTTCCTGTTCTCGAGGTGCTCCGGCACGTAAGGTCCGTCAAGCGGGCGCTTATTGTTCAACACGTTTTGCGCAGAGAGCGTTAATGATCCGCACAACAACAACAGCGCTGCAATAAAACCTGTGATAGCTTTCATTTTTTCCCTTCTTTGGTTAATTAGATCATCTTCAGGTTCAGACCCGGGATGGTCCTGATCGTTCCATCAGGTCCTCTTACCTGCACTTTTTCAATATAGAATTTTCCACCATTTTTCAGGTTCTGAAGCAGGGCCTTTTGGGCAGGCGAAAGAGCCGCTCCATTTGATTTTTCAGTAACCTCCGCACCGTTCTTGAGTACAGTAAGCTCAAAACCCACCACCTGGAATTTCAGGTCGAAGTCGAAGTCCACCATTTCAGCGAACACACCGGGTGCAGCAAGCACGTCTGATTTCTTGATGTTGTTGACCGGGTCGGTAGAACGCTTTCCACCGAAGCTGGCAACAGGGTTAGGTACCGATTTAACACGGAACTTGGCTGTTCCCATGCTCTTGTTCGTACCCCCCAATTTAGCGCCCACGTTAATGGTCACTTCAGGGCCCTTTGTTACACGTACGGTATATTTTCCACGGCTTCCTGTAATGGAACCGGAACCTGAGAGCGAAGGACTGAGATTTTCAGCTGCAATGCCGGGTACCGAAACATCTACCGGGTTATCCACACCAATATAGAACACGTTCATTTTGGTAGGAGAAACCACCGCTGCAGGTTTAGCAGCAATGAACGAAGTTTTGAAAGGATAGGAAATATAACTGTTGTCCACCGGGTTCTTTACGCGAATAAGGCCGGAAAGTTTCTGTTCGCCTTCCGATTCGGGCTTCCTGGTATAAATACCAACACCACGGTCAACCTTTACCGATGTAGAATCGATAGCACCTACGATCGTGTTCTTAACAGAATCCACCTGGCCCAGCCATATCTGCGGGTTAGAGGTAGTAGAAAATGCTGCAACGAAGATCTCGGCATGGTACTCATCACCGATAAGTACATAATTCGAACTTGCAACACAACGTGCAGAAAGGGTATCGAATTTGAAGGACCCGACATCGATCTGTTTATAAAGAGCGTTGATCACGTCAGCTTCAGCATTCTTACAATCGTTCTGCAATTTGCTGAGAATGGTGATGTCGGCAGCAATGGGATTGTGATAAAAAGCGTTATCCTCCCATTTCACCTTCTTTTCCTCAGCGAATGAATACACATCCTCGGTTTCAAGGCCCAGCTTAAGATTCCCTCTTTCTTTTTCAGGAACCTGTCCCATCAAGGCATCTTTGAAAGACTTTAACTTATCTTTCAACGTTTTCGCCTCGCCAGTTGCATTCTCTGGATCCTCACCGATAAGCATGTGGGTAGGCTTATCATAGTTGTCCTTTGCGCTAAGATATTTGAGGTTCGATAATGTATCTATACCGTCCACATCACGCATCAGTTTATTCTTAAGGTCTTCGATATACTTGACCATATCAGCGGACAGTTTTTTTACCGTCATCGCTTTATCATAAAAGGGGCGTACCTTTTTTTCGTCATTAAGCTTTGCTTTTTCAAACGCGGCATAGGTAACTTCATTTTTATTAGAGAAGTTGACGTTGGTCTTTTCCAAACCTGTGTTCACAATAATGAATGCATTCAAGATCTCCTTGGAGACGTTAAGTGCAAGCAGTGCCGTTAACACCAGGTACATCATACCAATCATCTTCTGCCTGGGGGTTTCTTTTCCACCTGCCATAGTTCAGATTGTCTTTTAAAACGATTCTACTTCAGTTGAGTTCCGAACGTGATTATTTTTTCACATTCATTGCGGAGAGCATATTGCCATAAACGTTGTTCAACGCGGCAAGGTTATTCGACAGCTCTGCGATCTCCTCTTTATATTTCTGCGTATCCTGTACGGTAGCGCTGAGGTTCGCCATCATCTTGTTGATGTTCTCGTAGAACTGCTGAGTGGTCTTCATATGCTCGCCTGCACCCTGCAACTGGAGTTCGTATGATGCGTTAAGTGCAGAAAGGTTCTTGGAAACTTTGTTCATCTGTTCGCTGAAGGTCGCGCTGTCATCACTGGTCATTGAGAAGCCGAGCAGCGACTTGGCAGCCTGGTTGTACGAATCAGAAAGTGTATCCACATTCTTCTTCGCATTTTTCACGCTGTCAACATATTCATTGGTTGCCACATGCGCATCGCTGATCTCAGAGATCTTTTTAGTGGTATCTGTTAGGTTACGCATGCCTTCACCAAGGCTATTGATAAGTTCAGGACCTATCTTGGCCTCTTCCAGCATTTTGTCGAGTGATTCAGTAGCTGAAGCCGAAGAGCCTTCTTCAATCTGCTCAGGCTCACTTTCGCCATGCAAACCCGCAAGTTCAGGATAAACGAGGCTCCAGTCTATTTCTTCGTGGATAGGTTCAAATGCCGAGAAGAAGAAGATGATCGCTTCTGTACTTAAACCTACTGTAAGCATGATACCTGCACCGGGCCAGTGCTGGATTTTAAAAAGCGCCCCCACAATTACGATTGCTGCACCGAAGCCGTAAAGCTTGGCCATGAACTTTTTCCATCCTTTGGATCCTGGTCTCATAATTTAAAGTTTTAGAGGTTAATAGATTTGATTTTATTGATTTTTGATTTGATTACGAATTAAAGAATATCACCCTTATCACGACCCAGGTAGGTCATTACACAGCGGAAACCGATGTACGATTTAGCTGTATCCTGGTATTCGTAAGTACGGGTACCCGTTTGCAGGTAAAAGCCCACATCTTTCCATGAACCGCCACGGATCACTTTCCTCTTCAATACTGAAGGATCGCTTTCCTTAGCATCATAGAGATAATCCGGGTTGAGGTCATGCGAAAAATCGTAAGCCGATTCATCATACGCGTTGCTGGTCCACTCGGCAGCGTTTCCGGCCATACAATACAAACCGAATTCGTTGGGAGAGTACGAAGTAACCTTCACTGTATGGAATCCGCCATCCAGGAAGTAACTGCCACGCATGGGTTTGAAATTACCAAGGAAACATCCGCGAATGTTACGGATATAAGGACCGCCCCAGGGATATGGTGACAGGTCGAGGCCACCACGCGCTGCATATTCCCATTCTGACTCGGTAGGCAGGCGGAAATCGTTCACCAAAGTCTGGCCGGTGGTCATAAGGAACCCGGACAGCAATTGTGTACGCCAAACGCAGAAAGCAGTAGCCTGTTTCCAGGAAACACCAACTACAGGATACTCGTCATATGCCGGATGCCAGAAATAGTTCTCGGTCATTGGCTCATTGAACGAATATGTAAAATCATGTATCCAGCACAGTGTGTCAGGATAACAATTGATCACCTCTTTATTGATGAACGCCTTACGGTCACGGCCAGGACCATTGCTGGTGCTGTAATGTGAGCCTGTCACGTTATAAGAACCTAAAGTAGTATCGCTGGTAGAAGTTCCTGTACCGTTGATGATCATTTTTCCATCTTCATTGGGATCATCATCCGCGTGCTTCTTATACTGGAAGCGGTTAGGCTTACGGGCCGCATTGCGCAGGTCGATCCAGTAATAAGCGAAGTTCAGCTTACGGCTATCGATCTCTTTCCTGCGATAGAAACGTTCACGCTCCGGGAGGTAAAGGTCCTCGAGGATGGTACGGATCTCTTCATCATCGGTATCCCACTTGATCTTCTCATCCCAGTTAATAGGAGGAGGTGAAGGATAGTTATTGCCGATGAAAATGGGCTGGTTCTTGAACCAATCCTCTTCAGGGATTGAAAATTCGTCTTTACCACCGTCAACCAGCAGGCGTCTTGCGATAGAGTCGCGTACCCAGTACACGAACTGCCTGTACTCGTTGTTGGTGATCTCAGTCTCGTCAATGTAGAATGCCTGAACCGATACCGTCTTTGCTTTTTGTGTAAAAGCGTAAGGGATGTCCTGGTCACTTTGTCCCATGTTATAGCTACCAGGCGGACAGTAAAGCATGCCGTATGGGTCAGCCTGGAACCATACTTCACGATTCTGCACTCCGATCAGTTCCCCGTTACCCTTGTTGCAAGAGCTAAGCGCTACAACGGCAGAACCAAATAAGAGCAGCCTCTTCATGTTACCTCCTTTTTTAAACAATCCGGTTACCATTTGGTATTCCATATTTCTCCTTTTTTAGACTGCGAAAGGATCATTATACTATATAGTATAACAACCCCCAAGCAAAATATAGGCTTGCTTTAACGTTTGGTGTTATTATTAGGTTTCAGTTTTGTTTAATTATTTCAGGAACCTAGGGTTAATATGGCTCTGTGTCTTAGTCTTTTGTGTTAATTTGAAGCAATACCCGATCATTATCTCAACGGTATTGCTGCTGTAGTTCTTTAGTTCTGAAAGCGTTATATCGTAAGAAACGCCTATTTTCCAGCTATACTTAGCTTTCGTTTGCATGAAGCCGGCCATTACGTTAACAGCGTCTGTCATACGGTAAGCAGCTCCTGCCCAAACCATATTGTTCCAAAGAACATTAGCTCCCAGGTCAAAAATGGTAGATTTTGCATCCGATTTAACTTTTACCGAAGGCATAAGCTGCAATGATGAGCTGATATCGAAAGTGTATCCTGCAATAAGAAAATAGTGGCGGGCCGCCTGGAAATCGAACTGGTTCGCTTTTTTAAGCGACTGCTCAGGCAAGTGGCTGCCTGAAACACCCACGTAAAGCTTCTGCGTCATGTAATATAACCCGAAGTTAAGATCGTAAGTGGTAGCAGCCTGCTTGGAATCCGGGATAGAATTATCAGTAGTAATGGTGTTAGTGCCATCGGGCGGGATCCAGTTGTAGATAAGCGACTTCTGGATCATACCGGCCTCCAGGCCTATGCCGAGTTTACCAACCGCCCCTATCGGGAGATGGTAAGCATAACACGCACGTGCAAAAAGAGAATGGTCGTTACCGAGCTGGTCATTGATGATCGTCAGGCCGGCACCACCGTGCAAAGCCGAATTCTGAAAAACGGGAGCATCGATATTCAAAAGCCCTGTTTTGGGAGCACCGGGGAATTGCATCCACTGCGTCCTGTAAAGTAGAACAGCACATATGGAACCGTTCATGCCCGCATAACCCGGGTTATAGGTCAGTTTGTTATGCGTATACTGGGTGAATTGTGCATCCTGCTGCCCGAAAGCCGCAAGAAACATCGAAGAAAGAGCAAGAGTAAAAATCGCTTTTTTCATGAGATTCCTTTAAGTGTTTGTTGAATAGAAAATCGTCCGGTTTTCACCAAATAGGTCGCTAAGGTAGCCAAAAAAACACCAAATCCAAATTTTTGAACAATTTCTTGTTGATGGTTTTTCCTAACAAGACCCCCTGTTTTTGAAAAGGTTGCCTGTTGATAAGTGTTGCCGGATGAGGGTTACCTGTGGCCAATATGAGACCCCGGCCGACCACCGGCAAGCGGCAACTAAAAACTCAGCTTCTGGTAGGTTTGCCACCACTGGTCGGGCATCTCCTCCTCCAGGGCGGTTTTGTAAGTGTTGTACGAACAGGGCACGAGTAAATGACGCTCGAATTTCAAACGCTTGTCCGATGGATAGGGCACTTCCATCCACCAGCGGTCGGATTTGATGCTCTTGTAAAACACGATCTCATTTTTGAGGTCCTTGAGTGAAACATGATATTTAAGATAGTCCGTGTTTTTCCGGAAAGGAAAATCCTGTTTGCGGTTACAATATCCATCCACGAAACACCAGATCATTTGCGCTACAAGATGCGCGGTTTGCCCGCGCTTGTCAAGGGCAGGGTCCATCTCGTAAATGCCAATGGAAGTAAGCTTATCGCTCATTCCTGCGTAACGCATGAGCTGGCAAATTTCGTCACCGTAAAAACCGTTTGGCGTGGCATTGCTGCTGCCGGGCGCATCACTGCCCCTAATACAGGAAACATCCACGCTTATCATATCGGCATTGCGCATTACCGGCTCCGCATCTTCCATGCTGCCCCTTACGGCACCCAGGCGATGCGCATCGAAATACAATTTGTCAATGAGCTCTATGTGTTTGGGATCTACAAAATACGTTTGGTAACCGATGTTGCTGAAGTTGAACAAGTGGCTCGGCAAATGCTCTATTACCTTGCCCAGCCAGGTGCGGGAGGTGATCTCCGCTCCTGCCTCACCCAGATCGAAACAGGCATCCACCGAAACCATGTTGATGGTGGCTTCAATGTTCTCGTAAGCGAGGTAATTCGCGTAGGTGAGGTCCTGGCCGCCCCCGAGAATGATGGGCAAAATTTGTTTGCGCAGTAATTCATGCACAACGGAACGCAATGCAAAATAAGTATCCTCCACACTGTGCCCGGCTTTGATGTTGCCCAGGTCCACCATTTTCAATTCATAATTGCCTTTGAAAAGTTTGTACAAATGCGCGCGGACGGCATCGGGTGCCGCAGCGCAATTTTCATTGGAGGATCGTCTTGCATCATTAACACCAATGATCCCAAGCTTCACACCTTCCAGGTCGGGAAAACCATTTGCGGTATAGGCCTTTACTACCGAGGCAAAAGTGTTGCCGCTGGGGTGAACATCTTCAAAAAAATTATTTTCTATGGGCGTGAGAAAGTCGGTGAGTTCCATGCGGAAGGTTAGAAGTTATTCGTTAAAGGCTATCGGCCATTCTTTCAAAAATAGTGTGCGATGAAAAAGCATTTGCGGAGTATAAAATGATTTTACTAACGTGCGAGTGTTAGTTGTTGGTTGTCGGGTGGGCGCATCCCCTGGAGCAAGCGCGTGTAGAACTTTCATCTTTTTAAAAAATAGTGTCGCTCCCTGCTCCAGGGGCCGGACTTTTCGCTGCAAGCCCTCGCCCTCGTTTGTGCCCGGGTGGAAACACCCGGCACCCCTCAGCCTGTTGGGCTTTCCGCTACAATCCCTGCCTGCGTGCGAAGAGCACTTCGGCAGGCAGGCCTTGCGCGGGTACCGTTTCCATTTTTTACATTTGTTTGAATGAGGTCCTTACTGCTCGTAACTTTTCTTTTGGGGTCCTGCCTGGTAAAAGCGCGGGGTGATTCGCTTTCGAATTCTGATCCTCACGAAAAAAACTACAACAGCTATATTTCAAAAGGGGATTCCCTTTTTAAGCTAAAAAATTATCTCATCGCAAAATTCTATTACCATGTCGCATTAGTTCTCAAGCAAGATGAAAAATATCCATCCGATAAAATAAAGCTGTGCGACAAATTGGTCGATGAAGCTGAAAAGGAATCAAAACAAATAGAGGATAGAGGCGACATCTGCTGGAAAAAAAGGATACAGTTTGCGCGGTAAAATTTTGGAGCAGCGCACGAGATCTTCCTTATTCCAATACTTCCCGGATAAATGCCAAGCTTGATTGGGTTTATGGAGGTGCAACAGATTGTGCCGGAAGAACCGAATCGGGATTTATGTACAGTGTAAGAATGGGAGACTCTTTTTTTGAAAAGGGAGATTTCCTTGGAGCCAAGGTCGCGTACCAAAGCGCTCTTAGCTATTTTCCTGGAGAAATGTATCCTCGCGACCAGATCAAACGCTGCGATCAGTTCCTCGATAAAAAATAAAATAAAAAAGCCGCGATATTTCTATCATGGCTTTTCTTTAGGCTTTAAAAACCTGTCGTTACTTTTTCTTCGCAGTAGTTTTTTTACGCGCTGTGGTTTTTGTCGCTGCTGCTTTCTTTACGCTTGTCTTCGCAGTTTTAGCTTTTGATTTCCCTTTCCCACCATCCTTCAGCCCGGCAAGGGTCAAACATTCATCCAGGGTCAATTCTTCCGGATGCTTATCCGCAGGTATGCGGAAGAATTTTTTTCCGGCCTGTATGCAGGGTCCATAACGACCATTCACCACCTTCACACGATCATCTTCCTCCCAGTACTTGATCATCTTTTCCTTTTCCTTCTTGATCTTCTCCTTTAACAGCATTACGGCTTCATCCAGGGTCACTTCAAAAGGATCGGCTCCCTTAGGCAGCGAGGCGTTGATATCACCGTACTTCAAATAATTCCCATAAAAACCTTTCGCCACCACCACATCTTTTCCTTCGTACTGGCCCAGCGTTTTCGGTAAACGAGGACCACTAAGGATCTGTTGCACGCGCTCAAAACTCACCGTGTAGGGATCATCCGTTTTGGGCAGTGAAGTAAATGCACCTTTGTAACGAATGTACGGTCCGTAACGGCCAATGCTCACCACCACATCTTCACCTTCGAGCTGCCCGAGCGTACGCGGCAATTTGAAAAGCTCCATCGCCTCTTCAAACGTAATGGTATCGATGCGCTGGTTCTTACGCAGCGATGCGAATTTTTTCTCTTCATCTTCCTGGCTGCCGATCTGCACCATGGGCCCGAAACGGCCTATGCGCACCAAAACGACTTTTCCTGTCTTGGGATCTGTTCCCAAGATCCTTTCACCCGATGCGCGCTCCGAAGTTTCCGCGGTCTTCTCAACGGTTTTGTGAAAAGGCCTGTAGAACTGGTCCAGCATTTTGCGCCACGACAATTTCCCCTCGGCCACCTCATCAAACTCCTCCTCCACCCGCGCGGTAAAATTGTAATCGAGAATGTCACGGAAGTGATCGATCAAAAAATCCGTCACCACCATGCCGATATCCGTTGGGAATAATTTCGCTTTTTCTGCGCCCGTATTTTCAGCGCGCGTTTCGGTATTGATGAAATTATTTTTGAGCGAAATAAAATTGAAATTACGCTGCTTGCCCGGGCGATCCTCCTTCACCACGTAACCGCGCTTTTGCACCGTTGAAATGGTTGGCGCATAGGTGGAAGGCCGGCCGATGCCAAGCTCTTCGAGTTTTTTTACGAGACTTGCTTCCGTATAACGGGGCGGGTGATGTGTGAATCGCTCTACGGCAGTGATCTCCTGCATGCCCAGGTTCTCCCCCACCTTCATGGGAGGTAAGATTCCCTCTGCCGCTTCATCTTCCTCTCCGTCATCCTTCGCTTCGATGTACACTTTCAGAAATCCATCGAACTTGAGCACTTCACCCTGCGCAATGAATTTTTCATCGGCAGTGGAGATATTTATGGTAACTGTTGTTTTCTCCAGTTCTGCATCCGCCATTTGCGATGCGATGGTGCGCTTCCAGATAAGATCATACAAACGTATCTCCTGCACCTCTCCGTCAACGGTGTGCCGGTTCAAATAGGTGGGACGAATGGCCTCGTGCGCTTCCTGCGCACCCTTTGATTTGGTGCGGTACTGGCGTGTTTGAATATATTTCTCTCCGTAAACACGACCGATCTCGCTCACCGCTGCGTCAATAGCAGTTTGAGAAAGATTCACGCTGTCGGTACGCATGTAAGTGATCTTACCGCTTTCGTACAGGCGCTGGGCAATGCTCATGGTTTGAGCAACGGAATAACCGAATTTGCGGCCGGCCTCCTGCTGCAGCGTAGAAGTGGTGAAGGGTGCGGCCGGTGATTTCTTTGCCGGTTTTGTCTCCAGGTTGCCGATGCTGAATCTTGCATTCTTGCATTTCTCGAGAAAAGCGATGGCCTCTTCTTTATTCGGAATATTTTTTTTCAGCTCCGCTTTGATCACGGATTTATTCTCCGTTTCAAAAAGCGCAGAAACCTTGTACGATGAGGTGGAAGTGAATTTATCGATCTCGCGCTCGCGCTCCACGATGAGGCGCACCGTTACGCTTTGAACGCGCCCTGCTGAGAGCGAGGGCTTTACTTTTTTCCAGAGTATGGGTGAAAGTTCGTAGCCCACCAAACGGTCCAGTATCCTGCGGGCCTGCTGCGCATCCACTAAATTTTTATCGATGGCGCGGGGATTATCGAGTGCGTGCTGTATCGCAGTTTTGGTGATCTCGGAATACGTAATGCGTTTTGTTTTTTTATCGGAAAGCTCCAGCGCCTCTGACAAATGCCAGGAAATGGCCTCTCCTTCGCGGTCCTCGTCCGTTGCGAGCCAAACCATGTCGGCCGACTTCGCCAGTTTCTTTAACTCGGAAACCACGGCTTTCTTATCGGGAGATATCTCGTAATGGGGCTCAAAATCATTTTTGACATCCACACCCATTTCCTTTTGCACCAGGTCGCGGATATGGCCGATGGACGACTTAACGGTAAAATCCTTGCCTAAAAAACCTTCAATGGTCTTTGCCTTTGCAGGCGACTCCACGATGAATAAATTTTTTCCCATGCAACACTTTTATTCGTTTCTCTTCGGTCCTGCGCACTGTTCCGCGCTCCAGTTAATGACCAAATTTTTCAAAAATGGTTGCAAAGAAAGACATTATTGTTTCAATTTTCCAAATCCGCCCGCCAAACGACCGGGCTTATATATATATATAATATATATATAACATTTTTTCAACAAGCAATTTTTTTCGGGAAATTTTTTCCTTAACGGGACAGCGGGATGCGGAACACGGTAGTTCTCGCATCAAAACGCAGCTTCTCAAAAATGCGCAATTCCGCCTGCCCGGGATGCGACAACATTACTTTGAATTCTTTGCGCAAAGCGATGTGCACGCGGTCCTCGGGATAAAGAGGCACCTGCAGTTCATCCAACGCCCAGGCATCGAGCATAAGTACGCCCATGTTCTCTTCCCGGGAATAAAACTGGAATGCTTTTGAAGAAGCCGGAAGTTTATCGGCATCAGGAAGTGAGAAGGTAAGCACCCCTGAGCTAACGAGCGATGAATAATAACTTCCGGAAAGAAAATGGTCCCAGCGACCGAAAAAATTGAGCACCGGCAAAATGAAGATCACCACCGACAAAGCGAAATGGTACAGGCCCATTTTCAATTCCTTCCGTTTTATCCCGCTTTCGCGGAAGAACAATATATAGGTGAGCAGCGCAAAACAAATGTTCCAGGGCCACACCACCTTGTTCCAGTTGTGGCCGGTGGGACCGAGCGAGAGCAGGATGAATAAGTGCACTCCGAAAATGAGGAAACAGGCCTGTTTCTTTGTCCCGGGAAACCACAATAAAATTCCGCCCAGCGCCTCCAGCCCGCCCACGCTGTACGCCAACCAATGATGTTGTTCGGCAAAACTCCTTGCGCCAGTGAATTCGCAAAGCCAGGGGAACATCTCCACCGCAAAGTGAATATTCATTTTTTGCAGGCCGCTCCACAGGTAAACCGAAGAAAGAACAAGTGCAACGCCCAACAGGACCTTTCCTGCATCTTTCATCACATCGAAAAACAAAAAGGCCGAATACATCAGCGCGAACAGCCAGAACCAGGGCTGCAATCGCGTTGCATCCTCCAGCACATCGAGGCAAAAGCAAAGGAGCAAAAGGAGCATCGCCTTTTTTGAGAACGGCCTTATCGCCAGGAAAGCGCAGGAGCCGAGCATCGACAAAAAAAATCCGGTGTTCAAAAAAGCTCCCCACCGCACCGACCATTGCCCCAGCAGCGGCACGGTGGGAAAGCTGCGGTGAAAAGGAAGCCATGCATTGATGCTGATCAGCAGTTGAGCGATCAAACACCATGCGATAAGACGGGAAATGATGGCGGCTGTTTTCTCCATGCTTTATCAAAAAGTTATCTCTATAATCACATCTTAATACTACCCTACCAATCCGGGCAGGTCTTGCATTTTTTATGATGGAAAAATTTACGCATCCGTTTGACCAGTAACTGCCATTGCTTTTCCAGCTTTATTCCACGGTCATGCTTTTCCACTGTCCTGTTTTTCACCGAAGTTGTTTTGATGGCCGAAAAAACCCCGATTTCGTTCCCGGTCCTTTTCCCGTTGGCTGGCGTTTCAATGCTGACTTCCGTTTCGGGAAGGGTAGTCAGCACCGGTGCGTCATTGAAAACATTCCGCCCACCGCTTTTTTTCAATTCGCTCATGGGCTTCAGGTCCTTTCCGCCCGGCATGGTCTTGATGGTTTCAAAATGTTCGACCACGGCCTGCGCGTTCAGTTGCAGCGTGAAGAAAAGGCCCAGCGTGATCGCTGCCAGCACCCTCAACATCATTTTTTTGTTTCTCATTTTTTCCGTTTTAAAGGGTTAAACATGATTTTTGTTTTGCGCAAAGGTGCGTGCGCGACAGGCTGAGGCGCAAATAATTACCGTGTAAATTCCCTTGTAAAATGTTTTACACCATTGTAAAACCGTTTTACAAAAAATACGCGCAACTTTGTTTACTACATTTACGTCAAATGATGCATCCGCACCGCAGGTATTTTGAACTTCTGAAAGAGGAAGTGTCGGCCGCTTACCGCTCAAAAAATGCGGAAGCTGCCCTGCGCATGGAGGACTGGAGCGGCAAGGTGCTGGAGGGTTTCCAGCAGGACCTTTTGGAAAAAGTGAAAAGCAGCATAAGCACCAAATGGTTTTACACGCATATAAAAGGGAATAATGAGGAGAAGCTGCCGCGCATTGATGTGCTCAACCTGCTTAGCGCTTACGCTGGATATAGGAACTGGGATGAGTTTTTAGCGAAGAAAAAAGAAACGGAGCCCGTTGAAATAAAGAGCGAAGAGGGACAAGAAGGGACCGGGGAAGAAAAAAAGGGAACGGATCTCGTTCAGGGACCATTCGTTGAAAAGAACAGTCCCGTTCAAACTGAAAATACACGTAATAAAAAAGTAAGGATGTTCCTGGTCATGTCACTGCTGCTACTCATCGCCTTTGCATCACTCATGTTCATTTACAGGAAGAACAGCACGTATCATTTTTGTTTTGTGGATGCGGACCTCGGCTCTCCGGTGAAAGACCAGAAAATAGAAGTGATGCTGATGCGTGATACGGAATCACCGCTTTCGCTGAAATGCGACAGCACAGGCTGTTTGAGCTTTGAACATGAACCTGGTAAAGTGAGCTTCATTGTACATGCGGAATATTATTTGCCGGATACCGTTACGCGGACACTTGGAAACATGACCGAGGAAAACATTCCGCTTAAAGCGGATGATTACGCTTTGATGATCCACATTTTTTCCGGGTCTAAAGTGGAGGATTATGAAAAGCGCAGGAACCAGCTCGATAAAATGTTCACTGATGATGCGCAGATATTCCAGGTGTACCCGGGCGATGAAAGGGGAATGGAAATGTATAATAAGGAAGAGTTCATCAACAAACTTACCATGCCCATCTCATCATTGAAAGATATTGAAGTGATCCAGGCCATTTACAGCGGAAAAAGGATCACGGCCCTGCGTTTCATACAAAAAAGCGAATGACATGAAAAAAAGCTGGTTGTTGGCTATCGGTTATTGGTTGTTGGCTGTTGGTGCGCGTGCGCAGGATGCGCCACATTATGAAACGCAAACCAATATTAAACTGGAGAATACTTTTACTGCGAAGAAATTAAGCGCGGAGGAACTGGCCGCTTTCGAGCTGAGAGCAGAGCAAAAACTGAAGGATTTTTACAATTACCTGGAGGTGATCTCCAACCCGAAGTACGATAAGAAACTGAGGCAGGATGCCAGGACGCAGGTGCTGGAATTATTTGTAAGTGGTGAAAAATCCATCGTTGACGGCAAAGCGATAGATGGGTTCCTGGACAGTTGCATGGATGCGAGATCGAAAACCATTCCCTTGCCAGTAACAGAAATAAATATTACAAAAGGTTTCAACGGCAGCAATCCCGTTAACCCGGCCATTTACACCGGCACCATAAGCTTTTCCCTTTCACGTGTGCAGGGATCTTCCGAAAAGCACCAGGCCGATATCATGCTCATTAAAACCGAAAAACTTTTCGGCACCGAGAAGAAGTTGGTGTGGACGGTGTACCTGGTGGAGATAAAATAGTTGCGTGCTCCCGGTCATTGGTTTTTTGAACCCGCCAGCACCTTATTCCCTTATACCTGCACCTCCCCGTGCCACTTTGTCACCCTGACAAAATTTCTTAATTTTACCCTCCGTTTTAAAAACCTCCTGGTACCTTATGAATCAGAGTGGCAACGAACATTTTGTGAAGAATGGAATCAATGAACGACAAACCCCAACTATCTGAAGAACGCCAGGGCGAGGCATTGAACATACCCGTTACCGGTAAAGCAAACGGCAAAAAAATGTTCATCGAAAGCTATGGCTGCCAGATGAACTTTTCCGACAGCGAGATCGTAGCGAGCGTACTGGTGAATAAAGGTTTTACCACCACCACCGATTACAAAGAAGCCGACCTTATTTTGATCAATACCTGCGCGATACGCGAGAACGCGGAGACGCGCGTGCGCAACCGCCTCAAGGAATTCAACAGCGCCAAACAAAAAAAACCTTCGCTCATGGTAGGAGTGATGGGCTGCATGGCCGAGCGCTTGAAAGCAAAATTCTTAGAGGAAGAGAAGATCGTTGACATCGTTGTGGGGCCCGATGCATACCGCGATCTTCCTAATTTGATAGAGACCGTTGAGGGCGGGCAAAAGGCGGTTAACGTGTTGCTTTCCCGTGAAGAAACGTATGCGGATATCAATCCGGTGCGCCTCGACAGCAAT
>DATDFI010000011.1:0-2389 GCA_036522695.1 Bacteroidia bacterium
GTGTGAGTTCCCGTTAGCTACCGGGAGAGATATTCTAACGGTGCAATTTGCAGCCAATAACTAAAACCACCACCATTCTCAATGCGCTCCATTCCCGCGCACGGTGCCTACTGTGGCATTGTCGCGCTTGATGCGTGCAGTCAGTTTGTTAAGCCGTGTGCTGATATTGCCGGGAGTATCCTTTTGCGTGAGTTTGTCCGATTGCTTGTAAAGCACCTTACCGGTGCTCATGTCGATGATCACATCATAATAAAGGGTCTCGTATTTTGGAGTAGCGGCATAAACAATGTAAGCGGGAATGAGGGGCCAGATCAAAAATCCTGCAGCGAATAAACCGGGGTACTGTATCCTCTTGGTCCGTTCGTTGATGATCCCGGATAACATCATGTGACTGCAGTTGTATTTTTTCATCACCGAATCGATCTCCTCGGTGGCGAGGGGCAAAGCTTTTGAATTGCCTGAAAGTTTTTGCGTTTCGGCAAGCCAGTCGGCCATTATTTCAAAATCATTATATGTTGCCATGTCCATGCTTCCGAATGCCGAAGCATCGAATATCTTATCATCCAGTTTGTTTTGCTTGCAACTGGCATCGATCAGGTCGATGAATTGCTTCTCACCCTGGTCGGCCGCGAAATAGTTGATCTTCGGTTTGGCGGAACGGGAATCCATTTGCATCCGTATCGGATCGAATACGAGCAGGCGGTCGATGCCGAGGCCGGGCGCGTGTGGGCCTGGACCCGCATTATTCTCATTGCGTTCCCTGCGTTCTGATTCGTGCGAATTGAGATCATTGAAATAGTTGAAGCGCGTGCGGAAGGCTTTATCCTTAAAAAGTCCTACAAAAGCAAAATACATGAATCCTTTTGTTTCCACCGTACCCTGGCTCACCACTACGGTTTGTTCCTTTTGCTTCTTTTTTATTTTGTCGTATTTACTTTCGTTATCATCATCATTTTTTGAAGTTATGCTGTCATGCTCTTTACTTTCCTGCACCTTATTCAGGGAGTCGCTCACCCGTTTTAATTCCATTTCCTTTTTCAATTCCTCGCGTGTTTGGGTGTAAAAATCATTAGGGGTCAAACCCTGTTTCACCAGGATAGATAAAAGAGAATCGCAAATGCGGTTCATGGAAACATCCCCGGGAAACTGTTGTTTAAGCTTCCAGGACCAGGAGAGGGCCGTGGTAGTGAGTTCCTGCGGAGTAAGGTTGTACAAGAGATAATACAACTGTTGCGAGCTGCCCTCGATGCTCTCGTAATTGGAAAGATAAAAACCGGAAGAATTGGAAGAGAAGGTGTGTTCGTCATCCATATAGCGGTGCGGGGCTTTGTAAGCGGCCATGTTGTACAATGCTTTGCTGATGATCTTTTTTAAATAAATACTGCTGGGGTCCTTTTTCAAAAGCATATACGAAGCATAGATCGCTTCCGGGTAATCGCGTTCCATCAGGTACAGCCGGCACAATTCGAAGCGGGCGATCTTTTGCGCTTTGCGGAATTCTTCAATAGGATTCAGGAATTTTTTGCGGCCAGCGTCATCCTTGCTTATTTTCCCGGAAACGGAATTTTTACGCTTGCGGATGTTGGGATGCGTGCTGCGCGAGTCATCAAAATCCTCATCCGAAACAATGGTCTTGGTAGTTTTCAGTGCAAACGAATCAGGGAACTGAAGGTATTTGTCCTCGAAAAAACTCTTATTGAATTCAACATCATCGAAGGGCACATAGGAGTACTGGAGAACATCAAATGCGCCTATCACTTCTTTTAAACTGTACCCCGACTTTTCATAAAGCTCCAGACCATATTGATCGGCTTCGGTCTCGCTTTCCTGCGAATAGGTGATCTTGGAGGTGTATTTGTCCGAGCGCCAGCCCCCGTGATCGATATCGATGAAATCCACATACTTATTCAGCGCGTGTTTTTTTACATAGTGCGCGATCTCGTGCGCGAGGATGTAAGCGAGCTGCGCCTCATTCTCCACCTGTGCCACCAGTCCCATGTTCACCAGCACTACGCCCTGGTGGTAGGAGAATGCGTTCACATCCGTTGACTTGAGGATGTAAAAGCTGAGCTGGGAGCGGAGGTCTTTATCATTTTCCAAAAGCTTATCCGCCACCTTGCTCACGTAGGCGCTCACAGGATCATTGAACAACACTTTTCCGCTTAGTAATGTGCTGCCGAGGTTGTATTGGTTCTGTACAAGAAAATCTTTTTTCTGCTGGGTGACCGGCCCGTTGCCTTCGGCCGCTAATTTTTTCAATTGCTGGTCATATTGGAGCTGCAGCGATTCAGTAAAGATGGAAGGCATGGTGCCGGAAGACCGGAGCGGGATATAATTGTCAAAATCCTGCGCCACGATCTGCCCTGAAATGAAGGTGGCCGCAACAAGA
>DATDFI010000012.1:0-2806 GCA_036522695.1 Bacteroidia bacterium
CCGTTTTTGTTCCCGTCCTTTTCATCCAGGGCGAGTGCTTTCAGATGGTATTCGAGGGCCTTGTCGTAAATTTTTTGTTCGTAATAAATAAGTCCGATGTTGCCGTACCACGTGGAATGGAACCCGGATGCAACCTTTTCACCGATCTTCAAAGCGTCTAAAAAGTATTCGAGTGATTTCTGGTATTTTTTTTCGAGAAGGAACAGCCCGGCTATCGCTCCATAGTTCCTGGCCACACCGAGCTTTCCGAGCGAATCGAGTTCCCGGTCATTCGATCCCACCAGGGTTTCATCGATCCTGAGCGATTTGAAATGCTGGTCGAGGGCCTTCGGGTAATCAGCCTGGCCCGTGTATACATTCCCGATGTTAGCAATGGTGAGCGATTTCAGCCGCATGATCTTTTTCAGGTACCGGCTTTCATTGCCGTTCTGCGTGCGAAATGCATTTTCAATACTGTCCCATATATGCAGTGCTTTCGAATAAAGGTCGAGCGCGGTTTCGAAATTGCTTTCATCGGAGTTAAAGGCACCGGATTGGTGATAGGCAACAGCGATGCCTTTTCCCCAGTTGATCTTTTGAGAGAGGGCCAGGGCCTTATTTGTGAATAAAAAGGCGGAATCGTGGCTGATGTTGCGGTAGGCCCAGCCCAATGCGTTGAGGTGATCGACCTGCAGGGTATCCTGCTTGTCTTTTCCCAGCAAAGAACGCAGGGAGTCTACCTTTCTTCGCTGTGCCTGCGCGAACAGGGAGATGAAAATGAACAAGAGGACGAGAGGGCAGTGAATCGGTTTTTTCATGTGATCCCGGGGTTAGATCGAAACAATACCGGCACTTTTTTAAAAGTACAAAATTTAATTTACTTTAGCTCACAGGCACATTTGCCTTTTTTCATCTCTCAAAAAAGGAATGTATGAAAGCACTTACGATCACCGGTACGGAAGATTCGCCTTACGTGAATTTTAATTTTCATGAGAATGTTTACAAAATGGGAGGCGACTCCCGCCCCGAAAACCCCCAGCTGTTTTTTAAACCGGTGATCGATTGGGTGCGCGATCTCAAGGGACACCTGTACTATGAGAGCCAGGTGAATAAAGGGAAGACAGCTTATCATAAGCAACTCGTGTTTGAATTCAATTTCGATTACCTCAATTCTATTTCCATCAAATTTGTTTACGAATTGCTCAAGGAGATCGATCACCTGAACGAGCCCGATCCGCTGGCAAAAGTGGTTTGGAATTACCGTGCGGATGATGAGCTCATGCTGGAGAACGGGCAGGATTATTCGGAGATCGTGAAGTCGGAGTTCATTCTCAAAGAAATCCCTAAAGGATAGAATAATTTGCGCGAAAAAAAATGGCAGACTTCCATCTGCCATTTTTTTGTCATCCCGAGCGTAGCCGAAGGATATTTTACATCTTATATTTTCAATGGTTCCCGTACTTCATCCACAGGAAGTATGCTCCTGCCGCAACAGCGATCACGCCTAATACGGTGAGCACGATCTTCGCCACACTGTACGGGCGCTCGCCCTGCACTTCACCCGTGCGCGCGTTGATCATGAAGCGATACACTTTACCATTGTAACGGTAAGCGCTGATCCAGATCGGGAGCAGGATATGTTTGAAAGTAATGTCCTTGTAAGCGGTGCTGAGCGTGGTGATCTGCTGCAAGTCCCCACCGATGTGTTTACGAACGGTGTTGCGTATCTCCACATCCATTATTGTTTTCGCTTTATCAAAACCGCCTTTCAGGTCGACCTGGTAGGTTTCCGTCCTGAATCCCGCGAGGTAACTGTCGTTATAAGCGGTGATGTTGGTGAGGTCCCAGGGCTCGAGCGCGTAGGCATACTTCTCGGGGAGTGATTTACTCGCGAGTACCAGTACGTCATCAAAATTATTGCTCACCCAGCCTGATGCCGGTGTCCAGCGCGTTTTGGTCACTGTGCGTGTGCGTGTAACCGGTTTGTTATTCTCGTAAGCAGTATACGTTTCGGTGGTGGTGTAATTGTCGCCACGCATGCCCGTGTACTGGCTGTCGGTACTGGAGTCGTAGGTCCAGTACGGAATGTACATCCCGTTTAATTTATCAGGGTTTTTAGTGTACATTTTAAGATCGTTGGGAGCGAACCACAGGCTGCCCACCCACTTAGTGAATTCGGCAAATCCTTTTTTACGATCCACGGCAAAGGGTAATAAATATTTCGGTTTGATGATACTGCAGGTACTGCCGTTCTTCACCACCAGGGGAGTGTCGCAGAAAGGACAGTTATCTGATGTAACATTGGGCTTGAGTGTTGAGGAGGCACCGCAGCCATTGCACTTCACGGTCACCAATTCCTGTTTGTCGCTTGCTGAAACATTGTTCTCGTTCAGGAATTTTTCGAAATCGATCTCTTCCACCACGGTGGTTTTTGTGTCGCTGGCGATCTCGTTCTGTGCACCGCAATATTCGCATTTCAGGCTGTTGGTGCCCGGTGCGAATTTGAGTACGGCACCGCAATCTTTACATTTTACGGAGGAGTTTACATCCGCTGTTTTTTCATCTGTTTCCATGAGGGAAGTTGATCGTTAAGAGTTAAAGGTTATTGGGCCTGTAATAAAAAGCTAATCGTTAAATGAGAGGGATGTTGTTCCCTAATAACATTTAACGATTAACTTTTAACCTCCCATTATCCTACCGGGGGCGGGGGAGGAGGAACGTTATTGAATAAAGCCGCGAGTTGCGGAACGGTACCGGCCTGTGCCCACGCAGCCATGCCGTTGGTCCACACCATGGTTTCTTTTTTCAAAGCGCCACTTGTTACCAT
>DATDFI010000013.1:0-13784 GCA_036522695.1 Bacteroidia bacterium
ATGTGGTGGCCGCGGACAGGACCTTCTCCGAAAAAATAGTTAAGGAGTAATTTTACGGCCTTGCTATTCCGCTTATCAGGCGTTTTGTTTCATTCCGTGCAATTCAAATATTTATATTGCACCTCTTTTCCCATTTAAGCCATGTATGCCGAAAGATCCTGAGGATTTTGATCATTCACTCATTGATTACCGTGCGCTTTTCGAGTCGGCACATGGGCTCTATCTCATTCTTCATCCCGACCTCACCATTGTTGCCGTAAGCGATGCTTACCTGATCGCCACTATGACCAAACGGGAACTTATCCTCGGCAGGCGCCTCTTTGATGTTTTTCCGGATAATCCCGATGACCCCAACGCGGATGGCGTTTCAAGGCTGCGGGCTTCCCTGGATTACGTACTCGAAAAAAAGAAACCTCAGACCATGGCCGTGCAGAAGTATGACATCCGGAGGCCTGATGGGTCATTTGAAGTGCGTTACTGGAGTCCGCAGAATAAGCCTGTGCTCGATGAGAAAAAAGAAGTGAAATACATCATTCACCGTGTGGAAGATGTTTCAGGGTTCATCATGCTGCAGGAAGAACAGGCCGAGAAGGATAAAATAGCGGAGAATATGCGTGTTTACATCAATAACATGAATATTGAGATGGTGAAGCGCGCGAAAGAGATCCAGGAAATGAATACGGAGCTGGAGCAGATGGTGGCGGAGCGAACGGCCGAAGTGAAACGCACCGAAAAACGTTACCGCGCGCTGATCGAACACAGTTTTGATGCCATCATACTCAACAGTGCCGATGGCACACCGGTTTACCAGAGTCCTTCAACCGAACGTATGCTCGGCTGGACGCTGGAAGAAAGATCCGGGGAGAAAGGTTTTTCACTTTTGCATCCCGATGACCGGGAATCGTTTAGCGAGGTTCTCAAAAAGGTCATTCAATTCCCCGGCAAGGCTTTCGGCAGCATACACCGGATGAAGCATAAGGACGGACATTATTTGTGGACGGAAGGAATGATCACGAATTTGCTGGACGATCCGGCCATCTGCGCAGTGGTGTCCAACTTTCGCGATATTACCGGGCGTAAAAAAGCGGAGGAGGCCATCGCGAGAACACTTTCGCTCACCACGTTCCAGAAAAAGCAACTCGAGGATTTTTGCAATATCATCTCTCACAACCTGCGCTCTCCGCTGGTGAATATCTCCATGCTGGTGGATTTCATCACCCAATCATCCGATAAGGAAGAGCAGCAAATGCTCACCGAAAAACTCACCATCGCCACGGCCAACCTTAACGAGATATTCAACGAGCTGGTGGAGTCGCTGCAGATAAGGGAAGACACGGAGGTCCGTTCCGAAAAGCTGAGCGTGGAGGAATACACCCAAAAAACACTGGATGTGCTGAGCGGGCAGATCAATCTCACCGAAGCGGTGATCGAAAAGAAATTCGAGGAACCTTTCATAACCTTCCCTCCGAAATACCTGGCAAGCATCATTCAAAATCTTATGAGCAATGCGCTCAAGTACCGCGAGCCGTCACGCAAACCCGTAATTAAGGTCAGCACAAAACGGAGCGGGAGCGACATTATTCTTGCGGTGAGTGATAACGGGCTGGGCCTCGATATGAAAAAGCACGGCAATAATCTATTCAAGATCCGGAAGGTTTTCCATTATCATCCCGAAGCAAAGGGCTTCGGGTTATTCATTACCAAAGCGCAGGTCGAAGCGATGGGTGGTCGCATCTGGGCGGAAAGTGAGCCCGGCAAGGGCGCCACATTTTATGTTCAATTCAAAGACCAGCAATCATGAGACCTGTAAAAAACCTTTTTTTGGTTGACGATGATGAGATCTATGTTTTCCTTACCAAGCGCACCATCGAGGAAACCAACCTGGCCGACCAGGTCAAGATCTTCCGCAACGGCAAAGAGGCCATTGATTTTCTCGAAGGCGCTGCCGATAATATCGAGCTGTTGCCCGAGATCATTTTTCTCGATATCACCATGCCCATCCTCGATGGCTGGGGATTCATCGAGGAATATATTTCGCTCAAGCCACGCCTTGGTAAAAAGATCACGCTCTACATCGTTTCCACTTCCGTTTCACCTGCTGATATCCAGCGCGCGAAGGAGATCAGCGTGGTCTCCGATTTTATCATCAAGCCCGTTACCAAGGAGAAATTCATTGATGTGATTAAAAAGCTGTAGGTTTTAGCCGGGACGGAGCGGGGAGACAGGAGGGGGCTGATCGAATGGTTGCCGGCAGAGCCGCAATGCTTGCGTCTTAAAATACAGTGCAGTTTTTATTTTTTTTGGCGCACCCCGTTGGGCGAGGGACATTTGTCATTCTGAGCGAAGCGAAGAATCTCCCTCGCCAACGGGGCCGGGCTTTCCGCTGCTACTCCTCTGGCGCTGCACTTCGACTACGCTCAGTGTGACGCGCCATGCGGGGTATTCGCTGCAATCCCTTGCACACCCGTTTCCAATTTTCATTCTGTCAAAAGCATTATCTTTATTTCTCTATTAAACACTCCATGAAAAGAACACTCACCCTCGCTTTCCTGCTTTTGATCGGTACAACAACTTTCGCTTACGATCATTACTGGATACAGTTCACGGATAAGAACAATACCCCGTTCTCGATCGGTAATCCGTCTGCATTTTTATCGGCACGCAGCATACAGCGCAGGCAAAATCAAAATATTCCCATCACAGTTCGTGATCTTCCCGTTGACCCGAATTATGTAGCGCAGGTTTTGGGTACGGGCGCAGTCACTTTGAATTACCGCTCGCGCTGGTTCAATGCCATTTCCATCACCACTACCGATGCCAATGCACTTACGGCCATCAACTCGCTTCCTTTTGTTGTTTCTGTTCAGCCTGTGAAACGTTACCGTGGACACAATACAGTTGAAACGATCGATAACCCGGAAACGATGAGCAACCAGAAATATTCCAATGATATTATTATGCCTACCGCGCTCAATTACGGGCAATCTTATAACCAGGCCAACCAGATCGGTGCTGTGTGTTTGCACAATGCCGGCTTCCAGGGGCAAGGAATGGTGATAGCCGTACTTGATGATGGGTTTTATAACGTGGATATTCTTCCTGCATTCGACAGCCTGCGTTTGAACAATCGTTTGCTCGGCACCTGGGATTTTGTTTCGGGCAACGCAAATGTTTACGATGATGACACACATGGAATGGAAGTGCTCTCCGATATGGCGGGATGGATAGACGGCTCACTCATTGGCACTGCGCCACGCGCGCAATACTGGCTCCTCCGCACCGAAGATGCAGCTACCGAATACCTGGTGGAAGAAGATAACTGGGTGGCAGGAATTGAATTTGCCGACAGTGTTGGGGCCGATGTGGTGAACACTTCGCTCGGCTACACACAATTTGATGATGTGGCCATGAACCACGTGTATGCCGACCTGGACGGGAACACCACGGTGATCGCACGTGCGGCCGATTTCGGTTGTGCGGCAGGGATGTTCATTTGCTGCTGTGCCGGGAATTCGGGCACGCAGCCCTGGTATTACATCTGGTCGCCTGCCGATGCCGACAGCATTTTGGCGGTGGGCGCGGTGGACAATTCGGGAGTGATAGCCGGTTTCAGTTCGCATGGCCCGACAGCTGACGGAAGGATAAAACCGAATACCTGCGCGCGGGGCTCGGGCGCAACGGTGGCCGCTTCATCGGGTGGCATCACTACGGCAAGCGGAACTTCTTTTGCTTCGCCCATCACCTGCGGTGCGGTGGCTTGCTTGTGGCAGGCGCATCCCAATTTTACCAATATGCAATTGTTCAATGCCATCCAGCAAAGCGCGAACAATTATTCCACGCCCGATAATACGTATGGTTACGGCATCCCTGATTTTTGTGCGGCCAATATCCTGCTCTCCTCGCAAAACGGCCCGGTGCCGGGAAGCGATCAATTGCTTGCTTCATTTCCCGATCCTTTTACCAGCGAGGTCGATTTCAGCTTTTATTCAGCGAGCGACCAGCAGTTGAAAGTGGAACTGATGGATGTAACAGGAAGAATTGTTTCTACGCAAAGTTTTTTCGTAAAAGCGAATGCCGAAAACAAAATGGAGCTTAACGGCTTGCAGGAACTTTCTTCGGGCGTTTATTTATTGCGCGTGAGTTCCGCTGCAAAAGTTTTTGTAAGGAAAATGGTGAAACGCTGAATCACTTCACCTCGAACTCCAGCAATTTCTCATTCCCTATATACGCCTGCAATTTATCACCCGGCTTAACGGGACCAACTCCTTCCGGAGTTCCCGTGTAAATAAGATCGCCCTGCTTCAATGTGACGAATTTTGAAATATAGCTGATCACCTTATCGAAAGAGAAGAGCAGGTCCTTTGTATTTCCCTTCTGAACCATTGCGCCATTTATATCGAGGTGGAAATCTATATTATCCATTGCAAATTTTGATTTGGGAATGAAAGTGCCGATGGGCGCGGAGTTATCGAATGCTTTTGCTTTCTCCCAGGGCAAACCTTTTTCCTTGCATTTGGCCTGCAGGTCGCGGGCGGTGAAGTCGATGCCCACACTGATCTCGTCAAAATATTTGTGCGCGAATTTTTCCTCTATGTTTTTCCCGTTGCGGTTTATTTTGAGCACGATCTCCACTTCGTGATGCAGGTCATTGGAAAAATCAGGGATATAAAAGGGCGCACCGTCCTTTACAAGCGCGGTATCGGGCTTCATGAAAAATACGGGTTCGGTGGGTACTGCCGACTTCATTTCTTTGATGTGTTCGGCATAATTTTTACCGATGCAGATGATCTTCATGCTGATGTTTTTTTCAAAAGTAAAATTTATCCTGCATGGCGGAATGGAATTTATTGACCAAAGGATATGGCGTGCCACGCGGCCGTTCGACAGGCCCAGGATAGGCCCGAGCAGGGAGACGTACATAAAAAAAGACGCCCGGTGAAGAGCGTCTTTCTATAAAAGATCAAAAGATTATTTGGTGATCACCAGTTTTTCAACGTGTGAAGCGGTGTTGCTGTTCACGCGAACGGTATAAACACCGGTGCCGAGATTAGAGATCTCGAGCGGGATATCCTGTCCTTTCATTACATCGCTGGTCTCGAGGCTGTACACCACGCGGCCCGAAATGTCGAGGATACTTACGCTGAACTTAGCTGCATCGGCACCACTTACAAGGTGAACGATGTTTTGTGCAGGATTGGGATACATGCGCAGGCGAAGGTCGCTGCCATGATTCGCAATGCCGCTGGTAGGCATGGTCACGAATGTAAGCGCATTGGCCATGATAAGAGCTCCTGCAGTGCTGTCGACCCAAAAATCGTTGCGCACCGAATCGGAAGGAGGGAAGAAATCCAGGTCTACACGGTTCACGCCCATAGGACCCACATTGTTTTTTGCAGTGATCAGGAACGATCCATCGCTCCAGTCGGCCACACGGTAAGCACCGGGCGAAAGCGTGGTGGAGGTGGAGTGATAGCTGCTGGTGCCACCGTTAAAGCTGGTAACACCCTGCACAAGCGGGTGATTGGGGAAATGAATGGTGCCGAGTGTAAGCTGCACATTCTGGGTTTGCGTGCTGGGTATGATGCACTGGTAGGTAGGTGTGTTGAATGCACCGCCTATGCCGATACCGGTTGTATAGAACACGCAAGCCACTACTCCTCCACCTGCATCGATATAAGCTGCAAGTGTGTCGCCAAGGGCGGTGGAGCTCATGGGGCTCATGTCGGTATAAACAAGCACCGCATCATAAGCTGCCAGCTGGGCCATGGTGAGATTGCCTGCGCTGATGTCGAAAATATCAACATTGCTGAACTGGCCTGTTGACATGAGCTTTACTTTTACATCACCGTTCCATCCAGCGTTGCCGGGGCAAGCAGCAATAAGTACGTTAGGCAACTGTGCAAAAGTGGCCGATGCCATAAGTACGAAAAACGCAAAGGCAATGAGTCTTCTAGTTTGTAAAATTTTTTTCATAAGATGTATGGTTTGGTTTGCGGTAAAGATAAAGGATGCGCAAGTGCGGGAGAAATAAAAAAAGCGTCTTCAAGACGAAGGCGCTTTTTCTGTAGATGAATTTGTTTTTATTGGATGATCACCAGTTTTTCAACGTGTGAAGATGTGTTGGTGGTCACGCGAACGGAATAGATCCCGGTGCCGAGATCTTTTACCTCGAGCGGAATTTCCTGTCCTTTTGCTACATCATTTGTTTCGAAGCTGTACACTTCGCGACCTGAAATATCGAAAATGCTCACGCTGAACTTAGCCGCACCGCTGCCACTTACGAGGTGAACGATATTTTGTGCCGGGTTAGGATACATGCGGAACCTGGAATCGTTTGGGTGAGCTATGCCGGTGGTAAGGCTGGATACATAGGTGAGGGCATTTGCCATGATAAGTCCGCCCTGGGTCGTAGCCACCCAAAAGTCGGCACGCATAGAATCCGAAGGAGGAAAGAAATCCAGGTCTACACGATTCACGCCCATAGGACCCACGTTATTTTTTGCAGTGATCAGGAATGAACCATCGCTCCAGTCGGCCACGCGGTATGCACCGGGCGCAAGCGTGGTAGAAGAAGAGTGGTAACTGCTGGTGCCACCGTTAAAGCTGGTAAGGCCCTGCACGAGCGGGTGTGTAGGCAATTGTATGGTACCGAGGGTAAGCTGGATGTTTTGAGTCTGGCTGCTCGGCACAATGCACTGGTAAGTGGCGGTGTTAAATGCTCCGCCCACACCGATACCGGTAGTGTAGAAAACGCAATTCACAACACCTCCGCCTGCATTTACATAAGCGGCAAGTGTATCACCGAGAGCAGCCGCATTCATGGGGCTCACGTCCGTATAAACGAGAACGGCATCATAACCCATGAGCTGTGAAAGTGTAACATTCCCGGTGCTGGTGTTAAAAATGTCAACGTTACTGAATTGGCCGGTGGCCATGAGTTTGGCTTTCACGTCACCGTTCCACACCGCATTGCCCGGGCAACCTGCGATAAGTACGTTAGGCAGCTGCGCAAAGGTTACGGATGAAATTAAAATGAAAGCAGCGAATGCAATGAATTTTTCGGGGTGTAAAAATTTTTTCATCGTTATGAAGTTTGGTTAGCGGGGTAAAGATAAAACATTAGAATTTTTTATACTTAAGGAGTTATGTTAAAAAAAAGCGCCCCCGGTGAGGAAGGCGCTTTTTCAACGAAAATAAATTGATACTTATTTACGGATAACCAGTTTTTTCACCTGTATGCTTGTGCCGGTGTTAAGGCGTATCGAATAAACGCCATCAGCGAGTGACGAGAGATCCAGCCCTTTGCTGAAACCTTTTTTCACTTCTTTGTTCATGCTGCTGTAAACAAGTTTGCCATTCACATCCAGTATTTCGATATACAACTGGCCGAGATCGCTGCCTGTACTTACATAAACCATTCCCTCGCTGGGGTTCGGGTAAACGTTAAGCGCATCCTCGTTCATTGTAACGCCAGTTCCGGTGCAAACGTTCACGGTCACGTTGATCGTTGCAGATGCTGTGCAACCGAAAGGATTGGAAACCGTAACGGTGTAAGCATTGGTAGTTGCCGCATAAATGGACTGCGCGGTGCTTCCGTTGCTCCATGCGTACGAACTGTAACCTGTGCCCGCATCGAGAAGGACCGAATCGGGAGAACAGATGGTAGTGTCGTTGCCCAATGAAGGAGGCGTTACTCCGGGATTGATGGTTACGTTGATGGTGTCGCTGCCGGTGCAACCGTTAGCGTCAGTAACAATAACGAAATAGTTGCCGCTTCCAACAGTAATGGTTTGTGTGTTGGAGCCATCAGACCATGAATAAGTTGCCCCGGCATTTTGAGCATCGAGCGTTACGTTGCCGCCACACTGGCTGATATCCGCACCGAGGTTCACGGTAGGCGGGGTGTTGATGATCACATCTACCGCATCGGTGTTTGAACATCCGTTGCCATCGGTAACTGTAACACTATACGTTCCACCGGTGCTAACAGTAATGGTTTGCGTTGTTTCGGTGGTTGACCACATATAGGATGAACCGGCATTTTGTGCATCGAGCATTACGCTGCCACCACACTGGGTAACATCCGGGCCGAGGTTAACGGTGGGAAGCGGGTTGATGGTCACATCGATCGCATCGCTTCCTGTACAGCCGTTAGCATCCGTCACCACCACCGAGTAAGTTCCGGTAGAGGAAACAGTGATGGTTTGCGTGGTTGACGATTCGCTCCATGCATAGGTCAAACCGGGGTTGCCGGCATCCAGCACAGTGCTTCCGCATGCAGTAACATCAGGGCCAAGCGCTACGGTAGGCGGGGTGTTGATGGTTACGTTTATTGCATCAGTGCCTGTGCAACCGTTTGCATCCGTTACTACAACGGAGTAATTCCCGGAAGTTGAAACGGTGATGGTTTGAGTTGTTGATGATTCACTCCAGGCATAAGTTGATCCTGCATTTTGTGCATCCAGCATTACCGTTCCACCGCACTGGGTCACGTCAGGGCCTAGCGCTACTGTAGGCGGAGTGTTGATGGTCACGTTCACGGCATCTGTTCCGGTGCAACCATTAGCATCCGTTACCACAACTGAATAATTTCCAGATGAGGAAACAGTGATGGTTTGCGTGGTTGATGACTCACTCCATGCATAAGTTGATCCGGTATTTTGTGCATCCAGCATTACTGTTCCACCGCACTGGGTCACATCCGGACCGAGAGCTACTGTAGGAGGGGTGTTAACGGTTACGTTGATCGCGTCAGAATTAGAACAGCCGTTTCCATTGGTAACGACTACAGAATAATTACCTGTAGAAGTAACGGTAATGGTTTGAGTCGTTGCCGAATTGCTCCATGCAAAAGTAGATCCTGCGTTTTGTGCATCCAGCACAGTGCTGCCGCATACGGTAACATCCGGGCCAAGGTTCACAGTGGGCAGGGGGTTCACCGTTACCGTTGCAGTTGCAGTATTGGAGCAACTGTTCGCATCCGTACCGGTAACAGTATAGGTGGTTGTTGAGGCAGGAGAAACCGTTTCTGCAGATGTTGTTCCACCCGAGCTCCATGAATAAGTGCTTGCGCCATTTGCGGTGAGCGTAGTGCTGTTGCCGTTACAAATGGTCATCGTTCCGCTCACGGTAATTGTGGGAAGCGGGTTAACGGTGATGGTCACCATTGCGGTTGCCGTACATCCCGCAGCCGAGGTTCCCGTCACTGTGTAAGTTGTGGTGGTAGTGGGGGAAGCTGTAGGGTTAGAAACCGTTGTGCTGCTCAAGCCGGTTGCAGGAGCCCATGAATAGGTATTCGCACCGTTAGCGGTAAGCGGGGTGCTGTTGCCCGTACAAATTGTTGCTGTTCCGGTTGCCGTTACGTTAGGCAAAGGATTAACGGTAACAGTTGTAGTGGCCGTTGCCGTGCAGCCACTCGGGCTTGTGATGGTAACCGTATAGGTGGTAGTAGATGTAGGGTTGGCCGAAGTACTTTGTAAAACCTCATTGCCCGTATTGATGCCGGAGCCGGGTCCGTTCGGAGTCCACAAATACGTAAAAGCGGGTGTTGTGGGAGCAAATCGCCATGCCTCGGGTGTGCTGATGGAGAAATTCACATCATTGCGGCCCGCAGGAGTATAGGCTATGGTGCCTGTTGAATTTTCGATACCCGTTGTTTTAAGATTGCTCGAACCCTGTACCTGGGTAAGCAGTACATCAATTACGTTTGTTGTTTCATAAAGGATGATTTGCCCGGTAACACCCGGGGGAGTATTAGAATAGAAAGGAACTGTGTTGTATCGTACAACGAATTTTCGGAAAGGTGCGGTTCCAACCGTGAATGTATCGATGGAGCCTCCGCCAACAACATTGAGGTCGTTCCAGCACAATGCGATCAGGTTATTAGGGGTTGAGGCATTGGGTAACAGCTGCGCAGTGAAAACGGAAGTTGGTGCACCGAAATCAATGTATCCATTCGTCTCTACATTGATGCTTCCGTAAGTGTTCCCGAAAAAGCTGAATGTGAAGCCAGCAGGAAGCGTTATGGTTTTGTAACCATCATCGTTGCTGGTGAAACCTGAAAGTACTGCTGAGTTTCCTGTTAGCGGAGCATAAGGAATTGAACTCATCGTGTACGATGTGGTGGAAATACCGGTAATGGCTGAGTTTAATTGAGAAGTATTACCAGTGCAAATAGAGGTAGGTGAAGAACCTGCCAATGCCGAAAGAGGTGCATTCACTATGTTCACCGGACCCACTGAATTGTTTCCCGCATTTCCGTCACCGGCAAGAGTGGTGGAAGCAGAGAATCCATAAGTACCTGAAAGCGTCATGTTATAAGTGGTAGAGATCACCACGTTTTGTGTTCCACCGGCCGCGAGAGTGCCTGAATTCAAAACTACCCCCGGAAAAGTGAAAGGGTTTGGACCCGTAACGCTGCAGTTAACGGTTACAGGATTTACAGCGTAGTTAATGGTCGAGGATGTAAAATTCTTGATCGTTACGGTAACCGTTTGGTTGCCGATATAACAACTGTTCGCTGAAGGAGAGGCGATCGCGATAGCTCCCATGTCGAGTGAAAGCGGGGTCCACATAAAAGAGAGCCCTGAAGCGGGAAATACAGTTGGTGAAACGGTACAGGTAACCGAATTGTTTGCGCCTGCAGTGGTGGCGCTCCAGTTAGCGGTGGTTGTCCTGTCATTGAAATCGGCAGTGGTAGAACCCGTGAGTCCAACCTGGTAAGTTCTCGTGGTAGTAAGAGGAGAAAAAGTGCCGTAATCCACTTCAACCACATTAGTGGTCTCGTAAAGACGGATCTGGAAATTGTAATTCTCCGTGTTGCCGGATGGATAGTGCATGTAATTTGTCCACTGCACAACCAGCACCCGGTTAGGAGCTGAGCCGGTCGTAAGATATTGAAGGTTTCCTCCCGTAGAGTTTCCCTGCAGGTCGGCATTGAGCGCTGCAACCACATTGGCCTGACTATTTAAAATAAGGTAGGAGTACGAAGAGTTGTTTCCCATTGTAATGAAACCATTACTGTTCACCGAGAACGTGGTGTAGTTGACGCCATTATAATTAAAGGTAAAACCTATGGGAAGGTTCGGAAAACTCGTATCATCATTTGTAGCGGTTCCGAGGTTGGTACCACCCGAAATAGCGGTGTAAACCCCTGACGCCTGCGAAAAGGCATAATTCGCAACCTGCGAATATCCTTTTGCGGCAATAAGAACGATCAGTGTAAATAGTAGTGATAACTTTTTCATCTGGATAAGTTTGTGTTTGTATTGATGGTTTGATTAATTACGGGTTAAAATTTATTTTAAAAAAAGCGAATACGAATTTAAGGCAAATATGCCCTGACAAAATCAGAATATATCAACAGCATTGTTAATTTCGTCCAACTTCGCTTCCCTGCCGTTAAACACTCGAAATTCAACAAAGATCCCTGCTGATAAGGGATGCAAACATGTAATTACATTTAATTTTGGCCCGTTGCACACACCCTGTTAAACGCAGCCGGAGGGATATTGAGAAAGAAAGAAGCGTACAGTTATGACGCTTCTTTCGCATTAAAGTTGCCTTACTTCGAAATGATCAGCTTGCCTATCCTCAACACATCCCCCGTATTGATCCGTATCGAATACATTCCGTCAGCCAGTTGCTGAAGGTCCACCTGCTTAATGAACCCATTCTGCACATGTTCATCCCTGCTGCCGTAAACCATTTTACCGCTCAGGTCGAATATTTCCACCTGCAGCTGATCCAGGTCCGCGCCCACACTGATATTGAACAAGCCGCCCGAAGGATTCGGGTAAACGCTTATCGTGCCGTCCATGGTAAGATCCTCAAACCCGAGACCGGTAATGGTGACCGTTTGGGTGAATGTGGATGAACCACAATTGTTGGTCACTGTAAGTGTCACGGTATAAGTTCCGTTGGCTGCATAAGTGTGAATGGGATTTGCCAGCGTGCTGTTGGGTGATGCATCACCGAAATTCCAGTTGAAGGTAAGCGGTGAGCTTCCGGTGGAAAAGTTGGTGAATGTAACCACGTTAAGATTACTTACACTGAAAGTGAAATTGCCTGTTGGCGGCTGGTCGACCGTTATGGTCACCAGGTCCACTCCCGTACATCCTGCCGCATTGGTCACCGTCAATGTATAGGTGGTGGTCACCGTTGGATAATCAATTATGCTTTGCGTTGTTGCAGAGTTGGTGCTCCACTGCCACAAGTACGAAGTGAAACCGTTATTGGCGTTCAGTACAACGGAATCACCGATACATATGCTGGCATCGTTGCCGGCATTGGGAACAGGAGGCGCATTAAGGGTAAGCGTAACCGTATCCGTTGCACTACATCCCGAAGGATTGGTCACCAGGACACTGTATGTTCCGGAGCTGTTGATCGTGATCTGCTGAGTGGTTGCAGAATTGCTCCATAAATAGGTGGAGCCGGGGTTGCCTGCATCCAGTAAAACGGAATTAGCGCAAAGTGTTGTATCCGGGCCCAGGTTCAGCAGCGGAGCAGGAGTGATGGTAACGTTGATCGTATCGGAATTGGAGCATCCGTTCGCATTGGTAACGATAACCGAATAAGTTCCTGTTGTATTCACGGTGAGCATTTGATTGGTGGTGGCATTGCTCCACAGGTATGTGTCACCGGGATTTCCGGCATCGAGCGTGAGCGGACCTGCACATAAAGTGGTGTCGTTACCGAGTGCAACTACCGGCAAAGCAAAAGCCGTGATCGCGATCGTATCGGAATTGCTGCAGCCCGCAGGATCGGTCACAATAACATAGTACGATCCCGCATTATTTACGCTGATGGTTTGTGTTGTGGCACCGGTACTCCAGGAATAAGTGTCACCGGGGTTTCCTGCATCCAGCATATAAGATCCGTTAGGACAAACCGAAGTGTCGTTACCCAAAGCAACAACCGGTGCAGGACTTACCGTAATGTTTATGGTATCGCGATTGGTGCAGCCTGCAGGAGTGGTAACAGTAACGGCATAGGATCCCGTGAGATTAACCGTTGTTTGCTGCGTTGTTGCCCCGTTGCTCCAGGAATAAGTTGATCCTGGGTTTTGCGCATCGAGCATAATGGATCCGCAAATGGTTTGATCGGGCCCAAGCGCCACTACCGGCAAAGGATTCACGGTGACCACGGCACTGTCGGAGCGGGAACACCCGGATGCATTGGTTACGATAACACTGTACGTTCCGGAAGTTGTAACGGTAATGGTTTGAGTTGTTGCAGAATTACTCCATAAATAAGTGGCACCGGGATTTCCTGCATTATACATCACCGATCCTCCCTGGCAGAAGGTGGTATCGTTCCCGATAGAAACCGTTGGACTCGGGTTAACCGTGATCACTCTTGTATCCGTGCCGGTGCATCCACCGGGTGCGGTAACAAGTACGCTGTAAGTTCCGGCTGTACTAACAGTGATCGTTTGCGTGGTCGCACCTGTGCTCCAGGAGTAAGTTGATCCCGGGTTTCCTGCATTCAGGATAACGTTATCGCCCATGCAAAGTGAAGAGTCGGGGCCTAATGCGACAACCGGCAAGGGATTCACCGTAACAGTTGTGGTGGCTGAAGTAGTACAGCCTGTTGAGTTGCTGATAGTGATGGTATAGGTTGTGGTTATCTTGGGAATATCCGAAAGCGTCATTTTGGAGAGATCGGGTAGTATAGGAATAGCCAAGGTTAGGCTCGTTACCGATTACCCAGTATTTGATGTTCTTTCCCTTGGTGATGTTGATGTATTGCACAATGGCAGCTGCTTGTTGTGCAGTGTAACG
>DATDFI010000014.1:0-8488 GCA_036522695.1 Bacteroidia bacterium
TATCGTATAATTGTAGTGATCGTTTCAAATAATTCTCCGCTTTATCATATTCTTTCATTCGCGTAAAAAGATTGCCTATATCACCCAGCCATATGGCAGTGAGGTTTTTTTGGCCGAGCTGGCGGGAAAGCCGGAGTGCATTTAAAAAATAGTCGAGTGCGCGTGGATAATCCCCCATGTCCTCGTACACTCCACCGATATCTCCCATCCAGGTGGACATGGTGCTTTTGTGCCCGATCTTTTCGGAGATCTCTTCCGCGCGAAGGAAATTCGCAAGGGCCAGGTGATAAAGGGAATCCTTAGTCTTTGTATCCCCGCCTTTTGAAGCGGCCAGGTGCTTATAGGCCACTCCCATGTTCCCGAGGTTGCGCGCAATTCCTTTTTTGTCACCCAGGTCTTCTTTCATTTTAAGCGCGCGCGAATAATAATCCAGTGCCTTTTCATAATCGCCCTGCTGGTTGTACACATTCGCAATATTCCCAAGCTGTATGGAGATGAGCTTTTTATCGTTCAGCTCTTCCGTCATGCGGAGTGACGGAAAAAAATAATCCAGCGCTTTTACGTAATCGCCCTGGTTGCTGTAGATGAGGCCTATGCTGCCCAATGCCGAAGAGGTTAATTTTTTACTGCCTGCCTGCCGTGCCAGCTCCAGGCTTTTATTGTAGGTCTCCAGCGCTTTTATGTAATCGCCTTTTACGTCATAGCACCAACCCATCATCAAATAGCTGCGCGATAAGCCCGACACCCATCCCAGTTTTTCCGAAAGTTCAAACGCGCTTTTACAGCAAAACAGCCCCGAGTCGGGCGTAATAAAACTCCATTCTCTTCCCAATTCAATAAGCACCGTTACGCGGCCCGTGTCTTCACGTGAGGCAGCGAGCACTTTTTGCAAGGAATCCAGCTTCCGGTTTTGAGCGCTCCATGCAGGATGCAGTCCCAGCAACAGGAGGACGCTGACAAAAAGATATCTCCCTTTTTTAATCATTCAGCTGTCGTGCTATGTATCGTTCAGAGGGCAAAAGGCTTTTTTGGATCCGTTTTGCGTAATGAATGCTGTCGAGTATCTCTTTTTGTTTTTCTTCAACCAGGAGCTTTTGTTTTTCCACTTCCTCTTTCTGCTGCGTGATGACGATATTCACTTTTTGTTTTTGCCGGTAGCCGCGATAAACGAACAGGGCGAAAACGAGCACCAGGAGGAGCCCTGCACTAACGGAACAAATAACAATGGAGGTCACCGCATCTTTGCGGTCCTGGTCTGCTTTTGCCTGTGCCTGCTTTTTATCGAAATCGTATTGCATTTGCTTTTTGAGTGTAGAACTTTTTACCTCTATGTTCGCGAGGCTGTCACGCATGATGCAGGATAACCTGTACATCTCAAATGATTCTTTGTATTTCTTCTCATCCTGGTAAATTCCGCTAAGCAGCTCGCTCGCCCCGGCAATGGCTTCGGGATATCCCAGCTCACGACTGAGTTTTAAGGCTTCGCGCGCGTAGTTTTCCGCTTCCGTCAAATGACCGGCTTTTCGTTCAATAAGCGCAAGATTCCTGAGTGCGTATGATATCCCTGCTTTATCACCTGCTTTACGCGCCATATCAAGACTCCGATCGAAATGTTCCCTCGCGATAGCACCGTTCCCGAGCAGGAGTTCCACCTGCCCCATCTGGTTGAGGGTATAGGCAATGCCTTTCACATCTTTCAATTGTTCCTGCACCGCAAGACCATTGATAAGCATATCGAGCGAATGCTTGTATGACCTTTTATGTGTGTAAATGTTAGCGATGTTATTGTAACAATAGGCGATCTTCTGTTTGTCGCCAAGCGCTTCCAGCTTTTTGAGTCCCCTGAAATAGTATTCCAGCGCCTTGTCGTCTTCGTTTTGCTGAGCATAGATCAACCCGATATTATTGAACGTGGTGGCCAGGCCTTCTTCATCCTTTGATCCTTCCTGCAGGTCGAGTCCGCTGAAATAATGATCGAGCGCTTCTTTCATTTTTCCCAGGTTGCCGAATGTAAGCCCAAGGTTGTTGTGCGCCACCGCCATCCCTGTTTTATCATCCAGCTTTGTATAGAGCATTAAGCTCCTTTGGAAACACTGGAGTGAACCGTTCACATCACCCGACAGGTTAAGTGCAAAACCGAGGTTGAGCGAAGTGCTTGCTATTCCCTTTTCGTAACCAAGCTTTTCAGCAAGGGCCAATCCCTGCTGTGCATAACGGAGAATATCTCCTTCTTCACATATTTCCGATAAGCGGTAAAGCACATTTACACGCTGGGTGTCATCGGGAAGTTTTTTAAGCAGGGTTTGCAGTGAATCCAATTCACGGTCCTGCGCGCACAAAGGGCCGGTGCTACTTAAAAAAGGGAATAAAAGGAGGAAAACAGTGAGGCGCATTTTAAATTTTTTACGGGCCCTCCAGGACCCGGGCCAGGTACCTGGCGGTTGGCAGTAAGCTTTTCTGGATCCGTTTTGCATAGTGAATGCTGTCGAGGATCTCTTTTTGTTTTACTTCGACCAATAATTTCTGTTTTTCCACTTCCTTTTTTTGCTGCGTGATGATCACATTCACTTTTTGTTTTTGCCGGTAACTTCTGAAGATAAAGAGCGCAAGGAGCATTACCAGCAACAGCCCTGAGGTTATACTGTAAATAATGATCCGTGCTACCGTGTTCTTCTTATCCTGTTCGGCCTTGGCCTGTGATTCCTTTTTATCGAATTCATACTGCATTTCCGCCTGCACGGTTTTTTTGGTGTTCTCTTCGTTCACAAGGCTGTCGCGGTACACAACGTATTTTTTGAAATTCTCCAGCGAGCGGCCATAGTCTCCTTCCTGTTCATAATACTCGCCCAGCTTTTCGTAGCACATTTTGGTCCACATCTTTTGGCCTGTGCTTAAGGAAATAGCAAGCCCCGTATCGATATAAGCTTTAGCCGTGGTGTTGCGATGCAGGTGAAGCAATACACTGCATAATTGAACATAGATATCGGCAATGTCGTTTTTCGTTTCACTTTGTTTTTTGATGCGGAGGGCAAGCGTGAGATGATCCAGAGCCTCATCCCATTTATCGCTTTTCATACAAATGGTGGCGAGGCTGTTGTAGATCGTGGGCAGGGTTGCCTGCTTGTGTTCGGCCTGTGCCAGTTCAAGCGCTTTCATGAAATAATCTTTGCCGTTCACCAGGTCATCCTGCTGCTGGTAAAGATTGCCGAGGCCAATGTAATTATTGATCATCCAGCTTTTGTTCCCGAGTTCCTTATTGAGCGCGAGCGCACGCAACAGGTAAATTTTGGCCTGTTCAAAACTCCCCTGTTCTTTAAGCACAAGCCCGATATTATGAAGTGAACCTGCCATCCCCCGCTTTTTACCGATCTCCTCCTGTATCTTCAGCGCTTTAAAATAATAATCCAGGGCCTGTGGAAAATTTCCCTGCTGTTTATAGGCGATACCTATGCTGTTGTAGCAATCCGATTCGCCCGCTTTATCCCCGAGGCGAACCCAGGTGGCGAGGGAGAGACCCAGTTGCTTCAGCGCTTCGGGATAGTTGCTTTTCGAACTGTAGGCAAGGCCTTGTATATAGCGCGAGCGGGCCTCTCCTTTTTCGAATAAGAGTTTTATCGAGAGGTCCCGGGCCTTTCCAGCGTAATAAAGTGAGGAGTCGAGTTTTCCGTTCGCCCAAAGCGCGTAGGCCAGTTCATTAAGTGTTCCTGCTGTACCGGTATCTTCGGCCTGCACCCGCAGCACCTGCTCCAGCGAATCTGTCTTTTTGGAACGGGCGAAATCTTCACGCGGCAAAAGTAAAAGGAGAAGAGGAAGCAGGTATGTGTACCGCGCGCTCATTTTTTAAGACCACGGAATTTTTTAGCGATATAACTTTCCCTGGGGAATAAACTGCGCTGTATGCGCTTGGCGTAATAAATGGAATCGAGAATGGCCTTTTGTTTCTCTTCCACCAGTATTTTTTGCATTTCCACCTCTTCCTTCTGCTGTGTGATGATCACGTTCGCTTTTTGTTTTTGCCGGTAGCTCCTGAAGATGAAAAGTGCAAGCAGCAGCACCAGCAGCAATCCACCGCTTATGGAATAAATGATGATACGTGTTACGGCATCTCTTTTGTCCTGTTCCGCTTTGTTTATCGATTCTTTCTTCGCGAACTCATATTGCATTTCAGCCTGGGTCTGCTTTTTCGTGTTCTGCTCATTCGAAATGCTGTCGCGAACGGCAATGTACCTCCGGTAATGTTCCAGCGCGCCCCGCATATCACCGGTTATACTGTCGAGGTCGCTCAGCGATTTTTCCCCGTTCTTGGTGCCGTCCAGGCTGCCCACGCTGTCGTTAAGTGCGATGGAGCGCTGCAGGAATTTCCTGGATTCTGAATAATTCTTCAGCCGCATGTGCAGGATCCCGATATTCAGCAATTGTATGGCCGCGCCATAGCCGTTGCCCAGCTCACGCTGCAGCTGCAAGGCTTTCGAATAATATTCAAGTCCCAGTTTTAGCAGCGAATCTCCTGCGCCCGGCCCGGTTTCCTTATCCGCCAACTCCGCATATATCACCCCGATGTTCCCGAACGTAGCAGCTACGGCATCTTTGTTCTTCATCTGTTCAAAATCGGTCAGCGCCTGCAGGTTATATCCCAGCGCACGGATAAGATCGCCTTTTTCGGTGTAAACATTCCCGATGCTGCCTTGCCACATGGCCATATCGGTTTTATTGCCTGTTTCCTTCGCCAGCCTGAAGGCGCGTGAAAAATAATCAAGCGCTTTATCAAGGTCTCCCTGCTTTTCGTACACATTCCCTATGTTTCCCAGGTGACGACTCATCAGGTTCTTGTCACCGAGTGATTCACCGAGACTCAGCGCATCGAAGCAATAGTGGAGCGCTTCGGGGTAATTCGCCTGCGATTTATAGGTGATACCGATATTGCCCAATACGTTGGAGATCCATTTTTTGATGGTTGTCTCATTGGGCGGATGATCGTCCAGCATTTTTTTCCAGGTTTCGAGCGCACGGAAATAGTGATACTGCGACTTCGGCAATTCCGACCTGCTTTTGTAAATGGTGCCAAGGTCGTTCTCGATCCTTGCGATGCGGAAAGTGAAGCCGAGGTGCGTGGCCAGTGCGAGGGCCAGGCTGTCGGTGTGTATGGCCGAGTCGGGAGCCGTAACGCGCAATCGCCAGGCGAGATCATTCAGTGCATTCACTTTGTTCGTGTCCTCTTTTGCGGTAAGCAGCACCTTGCGCAGCGAATCTATTTTTTTATTCTGCGACAGCATCGGTTGATGCAGGAACAGCATCAGCATGAAATAGAACAAATATTTTATCGGTGGTCTATGCATTTTTGTTGTTCAGCATTTTGCTGATGTGTTTTTCACCGGGCAATAAACTCCGCTGTATCCTTCGCGCATAATAAATGGAATCGAGTATCTCCTTCTGTTTCTCCTCCACCAGCTGTTTCTGCATTTCCACTTCTTCCTTTTGTTTGGTGATGATCACGTTGGCTTTTTGTTTCTGGCGGTAGCCCCGGTAAACGAACAGGGCCAGCAGGATCACCAGCAGTAACCCACCGCTGATGCTATAAATAATGATCTTCGTTACTTCGTCTTTTTTTTCCTGCTGCGCTTTGTTTTCCGCCTCCTTCTTATCAAACTCGTATTGCATTTGCTGCTGAACCGTTTTTTTTGTGTTCTCCTCGTTCACCAGGCTGTCGCGGGATGCGATGTACAGTTTGTAATTTTCCAGGGCCCCCTGGTGGTCACCCAGCGCACTGTCGGCAAGTACCAGCGCACTGTAACTGTCCATCATGGAATTCAGGCTCCCGATCTCCCTGCTCAGCGATAAAGCTTTTTCCAGTATGCCCAGCGCTTCTTTGGATCGGTTAAGCTTTACGTACATGTTCCCGATGTTGATGTACGAGATCGCGATCCCTGCTTTGTCCCCGACCTCTTCTTTGAGCTGAAGACCCGTCTCGAATTGTTTCAATGCATTCAGCAGGTCGCCCTGGTCACTGTAAATGATCCCGATGTTATCGAGAACACCCGAATACCCTCTTTTGTCTCCTGTCTCTTTGAAAATGCCGAGCGCTGCAAGATTGTGCTGGATGGCGAGGGGGTAATTGCCCATCTCTTTATACACGATCCCGAGGTTATTATGTGTGCTCGCGCTGTTCTTTTTGTCCTTTACTTCTTCGAACAGGAGGAGCGCGGCCGAAAGTTCCTTCAAGGCATCGGCATAATTTCCCTGGAAGTCGAAAATATTCCCGATGTTGTTATGTGCGATGGCCTGTCCTTTTTTGTCACCGGTTTGTTCGCGAAGCTTCAGGGCTTCAAAATACTCTTTGAGTGCCGCAGGATAATTGCCCTGGTATTTGTAAACAATGCCGATGTTGTTATGCGAAGTGGCCTGCCCTGTTTTATCTCCTGCCTCGAGGAACAAAGCAAGGGCACGTTCATGTTTCGCCAGCGCATCGGGATAATTTCCCTGGCGGTACAGCACGATCCCGGTATTGGTGAGCGCGGTGGCGATGCCTTTTTTAAAACCGATCTTTTCTGCGAGCTCCATGGCCTGCGTGGCACACAGTATGGCCGTATCGTATTTTGTTTTTTGCCAGAGCAGCCGGCTGAACTCGTTCAGGGCATTCACCCGGTTGCTGTCCTCGCTGGATATAAGCAGGACTTTTTTAAGCGAATCGATCTTGTTATTCTGCGCAAAGATGGCATGGCAGTTCGCCATGATGATCATCAAATAGAAAGGATATTTTAATAAACGTTTACGCATTTTTATTGTTCAGCATTTTACCGATCTGCTTTTCACCGGGCTGCAAACTTCGCTGTATCCTCCGCGCATAGTAAATAGAATCGAGTATCTCTTTCTGTTTCTCCTCTACCAATTGCTTTTGTTTTTCCACTTCTTCCTTCTGTTTGGTGATGACCATGTTGACTTTTTGTTTTTGCCGGTAACCCCTGAAAATAAAGCCGGCCAACAATATCACCAAGGTCAAACCACCGCTTATCGACCAGATCACGATTTTTGTCACCGCATCTTTCTTTTCCTGTTCGGTTTTGGCCTGCGATTCTTTTTTGTCGAACTCGTATTGCATTTCCGTGCGCGTTTGTTTTTTTATGTTCTCCTCGTTCTGCAGGCTATCACGTATCACGATGTAAGCCCTGTAATACCGCAATGCTTCAGTCCATTTTTCCTGCGCGGCATAAAGGTCGCTTAATCCCTTGTTCCACTCCCTCGACAAATAAAGGGACCCGATATCATCTGAAATGTGCAGGGCCTCGGTGAAGCTATGCTCCGCTTCACTAAATTTTTTTTCCGTCAGGTAAAGGCCGCCCATGTTCCCGAGGGTGTTGGAGATGCCGCTTTTGTTCCCCATTTCCTTGTACAGCTCCAGCGCCTGCAGGAAGAACTCCAGCGCCTTTTTAACCTCGCCTTTATCGGCATACACCAGCCCGATATTGCTCAGGTTCCTCGCAATATTTAATTTATTCGAAAAACCCTGGTCTATCCGGAGTGAACGAAAATCACATTCCAGCGCAAGGGACCATAGGGAATCTTTTTCGAGCGGCCTCTCTGTTTTGTTTCCCATTTTATGGTAAACATTACCAAGATTTCCGGTAAGGATGGCCACTCCCGAGCTATCGCCCTTGCTGCGTGAAATCTGCAGGGCCTTTGTGTAATAATCTATGGCTTTCTTATAATCTCCCTCCTCCATAAAGATCGTACCCGTTGATCCAAGCGTGTTTGACTTGAGCTTCCAATCGCTTAATGCGTCAGCGATTTGCAAAACGTTAAAATTCAATTCCAGTGCTTTTACATTATCGCCTTTCAAATGATAGATCACGGCCATGTTGGCCATGGTTTTCGATTTGAGGAGGATGACCTGGTCGTGAAAAGCAGGCAGGTTCTTTTCCATATCCCCGAATACGTTAACCGATCTTTCCATATACTCCAGGGCAGCGTTAAAATCGGAGATGTCGCGTTTCTGTAACCCCAGGTAGTTGAAACACCGGCCCTGCGTTTTACGGATGCAAAAAAGTTCGTTGTCGTTTTTCGCATGCTTTTCCAATTCATCGCATAAGGCAAGTGCGCGTTTGCAGGGGCCGATCGCGCTATCAGAACTGCCTGTACGTACAAATTGCCAGGCCAGTTGTGTCAGGGCATTTAACGCATTGGTGTCTTTTATGGAAGTGCGCACCCTGTTTTTCAGCGAGTCGAGTTCGCGTGTTTGGGCGTTCCAAAAACCGGGAATAAGAAGGACCATTACGAGAACAAGCGATGGTCGCGCACCTCTTTTCTTCAAAATATGTAGCAGCTCCGGCATGGCTCACAACAAACTTAAGCAAAACTGTCCTCGCTTTTTCCTACTTTCGCTTTCCCGAATTTGGAAAAGAAACGTATAGCCATTCTTGGTTCCACCGGTTCCATCGGAACGCAGGCGCTCGATGTGATACGTGCGCAAAAGCGAGGACAGTTTTGCTTAAGT
>DATDFI010000015.1:0-7028 GCA_036522695.1 Bacteroidia bacterium
ATGGATGCGGAAGAGGTGGCAAAGATCATGGAGAAATACGACCTGGTATTTGTTCCGGTGGTGGATGGACTGGGCCGCCTCGTGGGACGCATCACCTTTGATGATGTGCTGGATGTGATACGAGAGGAGGAAACCGAAGACGTGCAGAAGATGGCGGGTATGGATGCGCTGGACGAGCCGTATATGAGCAGCTCGCTTTTTAAAATGGTGCGTAAGCGTGCGGGCTGGCTGGTGATCCTTTTCATTGGTGAAGGGTTTACCGCAACTGCTATGGGATTTTTTGAAGATAAGATTCACAAAGCCACCGTGCTGGCGCTTTTTGTTCCGCTCATTATTTCGAGCGGGGGCAATACGGGATCACAAGCCTCCTCGCTCATCATACGCGCGCTGGCACTCGGGCAGGTAAGCATACGCGAGTGGTGGAAGATCTTCAGCAAGGAGATCCGTGTGGGATTGACACTCGGGATTTTACTGGGTGTGATCGGCTTTTTGCGCGTTGCGATATGGCAGGCCTTCGTGAATTTTTACGGTCCGCACTGGATGCTGGTGGGCGCGGCAGTTGGCGCTTCACTGGTAGGTGTGGTGTTGTGGGGTAATCTCATCGGCTCTTTATTCCCTTTGTTCTTAAAACGCCTGGGCCTCGACCCCGCAGTTTCTTCCGCACCTTTTGTGGCCACTTTCGTGGATGTGACCGGGCTGGTGATCTACTTCAGCATTGCTTCTTTGTTACTGTCAGAAATGTTAGCCTGATTTTCTTTTCTATTTTAGCGCGGAGATACCATGCGCATCCTTTTCATCGACTCCTGTCATCCATTATTGCACGAAGAACTGGAACGTGCGGGTCACACCTGCGATCTTTTTTATGATCTCAGTAAAGAAGAAATTGAAAAAAGTATTGTGCAGTATGATGGCGTGGTGATACGCAGCAAAATAAAATTGACAAAAGATATTCTTGACGAAGCTGCCAATTTAAAATTCATTGCGCGCGTGGGTGCTGGAATGGAGAACATTGATGTGGAATATGCCTTAAAAAAAGGAATTCATTGTTTTCACGCACCCGAGGGAAACCGGGATGCCGTTGCCGATCACGCGCTGGGAATGCTCCTCGCATTGTTTCGTAATATTTGCAAGGCAAATGCTGAAGTGCGCGAAGGGACCTGGTTGCGGGAAGAAAATCGCGGGGAGGAACTGTGGGGGAAAACGGTTGGCATCATTGGTTACGGAAATACCGGCAGCACCTTTGCAAAACGACTGCGGGGATTTGATGTTACCGTTCTCGCCTATGATAAATACAAAAAAGGATTCAGGGATGAATATGTGCAGGAAGTTCAAATGGACCGCATCTTCAGCGAAAGCGATATTGTAAGCATCCATCTCCCGCTCACCACCGAGACCGAATTCCTGGTGAGTGATGCCTTTATCAATAAGTTCAGCAAAAACATTTACCTGATCAACACCGCCCGCGGAAAATGCCTGCACACCGATGACCTGGTGAAAAATATTAAGAGTGGAAAAGTGAAAGGCGCCTGCCTTGATGTGCTCGAGTATGAATCGGTGTCCTTCGAAAAAATAGAAAAGGAAAAATTACCGGGTGCATTTCAATTCCTTGTGAAAAGCGACAAGGTCATTCTCTCTCCGCACATAGCCGGCTGGACCTTCCAGTCCAATGAAAAAATGGCCCACACGCTGGCAGCCAAAATAAAAAATGCATTCCCGTGAAAAAGATCGGTCCGCTCCTGGTCATTTTTTTTGCCTGCCCCCTCATCGCTGCGTTTTACGGCATATTGCACGATGAGATCACCTTTACCATTTCACCGGAGTACTATACCCGGTTCAAGTTCATTTCATTTGATATTGCTGAGGGGATGCACAAGCGCCTGGGCGCTGCAATAGTGGGAATGAGTGCGGCATGGTGGACCGGAATTCCAATTGGAATCATTGTGTCAGCGATCGGGCTCATTCATTATGACAACCGCAGCATGCTGAAATTCGGTTTCCAATCCATAGGGATCGTTCTTATCACTGCAATGATATTCGGCATCGCTGGATATTTTTATGGAAAATATTTCCTGGCGGGTCGCGATGCTATGATACCTGAAGGCCTCGCGGATGCGGGTTCATACCTCACAGCAGGATCCATTCACAACTTCAGTTACATGGGCGGAGCGATCGGAATTTTTGCGGGTGCTTACTGGCAGGTCAGGCAAAAGAGAAAAATGAAAATGAAGAACGGCTGATCAGCCGTTCTTCACCACGAGCTGGACCGTATACCGGCTTTTAACTTCAAGAAGAATTATTTTTCCCAGTGCCACGCGATCGATCGTGGGCTGATCGTAATAGCGAATGGTGATCAACTCCACTTTCTCATTGTAAAGAACACGATATTGTTCCTGTAACTCCCGGATGAGCACGGGGACCTTTTTGGGATTGCTATCAACACAGATCGAAAAACTGATCGCTGAATTCTGCATGGTGTTGACCTTGACGCCATGCCTCGCAAACAATTTGAAAATATCGCTGAAATTCTCCTCCACGATAAAAGAAAAATCTTTGGGTGAAAGTGAAATAAGTACCTGGTCGACCTTAAAAATAAAGCAGGGCACCGGGAGCGGACTTTGAATATCATTGATCACCGTTCCTTTTTCGGATGGTTTCACGAAACTCCTTACGTAAAGCGGGATGTTTTTATTCTGGAGGGGCTTGATCGTTTTCGGGTGGATGACCGTTGCTCCGTAATACGCAAGCTCGATCGCATCCTGGTAGCTGAGCTGGTCGATCAGTTTTGTTTCATCGAACCACTTAGGATCCGCATTGAGCACACCGGGCACATCTTTCCATATCGTCACCGATTCAGCATCGAGGCAATACGCCAGAATGGCAGCAGTATAATCGGAACCTTCGCGGCCCAGCGTAGTGGTAAAATTTTCGGAGGTCCCTCCAAGAAACCCTTGCGTGAGAATGATCTCATTTTTTTTACTTCCCAGCTTTTCACGGGCTAATTTTTCCGTTTCGTTCCACTCCACTTTTCCTTCACGGTAAGTGTTGTCCGTTTTAACTATGTCGCGCACATCCACCCACCGCACCGGCAAGCCCGCCTCCTTCAAATAAGCCGCCACGATCTTTGATGAAATGATCTCGCCCATACTCACTACCTGGTCGTACACCTGGTCGTAATCACCGGCCGGCTCTTCCTCTACCGCCCAATCCAACTCTACGAAAGTGTTATGCAGCTCGGTGTGAACCCGGTCACTTTTATCGGGAAAAAGCTTATCCAGAATATCGAAATGATATTTTTTTATTTCGTTCAGCACCTCCACCACACTTTCCTTTTTCGCAAAATGTGCTTCAACCAAACGCTCCAGCGCATTGGTGGTCTTTCCCATGGCCGAAACCACCGCCACAATATTTTCAGAGGGGAATTGTTTTAAAATGCCGGCTACGTTCTTCACCGCATCCGCATCCTTCACCGAAGCACCACCGAATTTGAAAATTTTGGTCATCCTTTGTTTACACTCACCTGCGAGGCGATTTTTTCGATCTGTTCTTCTGTCAACCTGCACGACAACCACTCCTTCAGGAACTGCGCATCATACTTTTCATAAAACTTTATCGCTGGGGTGTTCCAATCGAGGACCTGCCACTCCAGCCTGCGCGCTTTCATTTTCATTGCTGCCAGTACAACCGCTTCAAATAATTGCTTGCCTATTTTGTATCTCCTGAAATTTTCAGTAACAATGATGTCTTCCAGGAAAACACAACGGCCCTTCCAGGTGGAATACTTGATGTAATACAAAGCCATGCCCACAACTTTTTCCCCGGCTTCCGCTACAAAAAAGCTAAAGATGGGGTCATCCCCGAACCCATCGCGCTCCATATCCTCCACTGTAACCATCACATCGTTGGGGGCCTTTTCGTAAGCGGCAAGTTCTTTCACCAGGCCGAGCACGGCCGGAATATCCTCTTTATAACCTTTTCGGACTGTGATATTCATAAGGCGACAAAGGTAAAAGCAATTCGATAAGTTGAATGCTCAGGATCTTTTTTTGTGCTCAAGGTTCAGCACATCCCCGGGTTTAGGTTCCTCACCGGGCTTCATATTATTTTTCCGGTAGAGGTGTTTAAGCTTTATTCCGAATTGCTGCGAAATGGAATACATGGAATCGCCCTTTTTTACCGTGTATGAATCAACGAAGAAAGACCTCCTGCGCTTACTTTGCAGGTATACGAACTCTCCCGTTTTAAGCACATCGTTCCGGTTACTTTCATTATACCGCTTCAATTGTTTTACGGTAACGTCCAGCTCCTTTGCGAGTGTTGAATACGTATCGCCCGGTTTAGCCACAACGTATTTCAACTCGTTGTTGAATTGAATGGTGTTTTGCACCGGTTTGATCTGCGGCTGCTCATCTTTAGGATCGGAAGTGGTTTGTTTCTCCGGCATGAGCACCATGCGATCGTATTTATACAATTTGTAAGCTTCTATGATCTGGATGAGTTTTTGCGCGTACTCGGGATCGGTGGCGTAACCCGCTTCCGAAAGTCCGTGCGCCCAGCCCCGGTAATCGGTTGTTTTCAGGTTGAACAGGAAAGAATAACGATCGCGACTCATCAAAAACTGCGAATGATCTTCGTACGATTCCAGTACCGTATTGTACTTGCGGAAACATTCGTTCTTCTCGTTATCATCCCAGGTATAGGTCATCCCGTTCCAGTTCTCGTGGCATTTTATCCCGAAATGATTATTCGCATACATGGCCAGCGCGCTGTTGCCATTCCCGCTTTCGAGCATCCCCTGCGCGAGGGTGATGCTTGCTGGGATGCGATGCCACAGCATTTCCTTTATCGCATCGTCCTTGTATTTCTCCACGTATTCCTCGCGGGTCATCTTATACTCGGCCGGCTGAGACAAAATGCGGGAAGCGCCCGCCAGCAAAAAAATGAAAATGAAGATCGCTCTCCGCATAAGTGAGGTAAGTGTAGTAGGCAAAATTATTTCACAGGCTGTGACGGTAAATAAGCGAAGAAAAGGCTTTTCAACAGTGCGATGTTAATTTGGAGGATCAAATGCGCACACCTATCAGCAGCAGGTCATCCACCTGCTCGCGATCTCCCTTCCACTTTTTAAAGTGGTCAACGAATATTTTTTCCTGTTCGCGCGGGTGATGAACGCTCACTTCGACAATCAGTTCTTTCAGGTTCTTCGTCATGAATTTTTTCCCTTCCGGCCCACCGAACTGATCGGCATAACCGTCTGTGAAAATGTATACCATATCATCCTTTTCGATATCGATCACATGATTTTCGTAAGCCTGCTCATCACCCGTAAATCCCCCGATGGATGCCTTGGTGGGACGGTATTCAGTGAGTTTCCCTTTTCTCACATGGAAGAGCGGGCGGTTGGCACCGGCAAATTCCATTTTCTTCCCCTTAAAATCGAAACAACACAAAGCGATATCCATCCCATCGCGCAACTCCGAGTCACTTTCATTTTGTTTCAGGGTGTGTTTCACGCTTCGGTTGAGGTAAGAAAGGATCTCACCGGGACGGGTAAGATTTTTTTCGCGCACCGCGTGTGTGAGTTTATCACTCCCGAGCATGCTCATGAATGCCCCGGGGACTCCATGCCCGGTGCAATCGGCTGCAGCGAGTAAAAATTTCTCATCAAGCTCGGCAAACCAGTAAAAATCCCCGCTCACCACATCTTTCGGTCCGTAAAGTCCAAAGCCTGCAGGGAATACATTCGCAAGGTCGCGCGTAAGGGGCAATATCGCCTGCTGGATCTTCTGCGCATAATCGAGACTGTCGGTGATCGCCTTATTTTTTTCTTCAATGATGTGATAGGCCTTTTTCAGTTCCTGGTTAGCCGATCGGCTTCGTTTATATCCACGATAAATGAAAAATACGAGCAGCACGAATAGTAAGCTGGCCAGCGTTAAAAGATAGAGCAGCCATTGCTGCTTATTTATTTTTTCACCCTGCAACTCCACTTTGCGGTTGGTCAGCTCGAGTTCATTCTCCTTGTTGCGCAGGTCGAATGCCGATTGCATTTGTGTGATGGTTTGCGCAGTGCTGAGATTAAAAAGTGAATCACGCATCTGGATGTAACGGTGCTCCATGGCCCAGGCATTTTTGTAATCGCCCAGGTTGCTGTAAATATTTGCAGCATCGATAAGACTGTTCATGATCTCACTCGCACTGCCGGTCTTCCGAACGTAATCCATTCCCCGGGCCAGGTACTCCTTCGCTTTACCGGTCCTGTTAGTTTTACTGTAGAGTTCGGACATGTTCATGGTGAGCATGCTAAGCTCGTTATCGGTTCCTGTTTTTGAAAATATAGCGTAGGCCTTGTTGAGGTAATCTTCTGCATTACCGTAATCCCCTTCCTTCATGTAAGCAGTCCCGATGTCGGTAAAACACTCGGCCATCCCGTTCTCATTTCTCATCTGCAGGCGGAGTTTCAATCCGCGTTCGTAAAATGTGCGCGCGGTGGCGTATCTTCCCTGGTAGAAATAACAATTGCCAACGTTGATGGTGGTGATCACGTAACCGGCCTTATCATCTATTTTTTTGAAAAGCTCTATCGCCTGTGTAAAATATTCGATCGCCTTATCGTAGTTCTTTTGGGTAAGATAACAGGTGCCCAGTCCATTCATGGCACGGGCGAGGTTGGAGAGATCGTTTTGCTTTTTCTGGATCTCAATGCATTTAAGATAAAACTCGGTGGCCAGGGTGTAGTTGCCCATCTTGTTATATAAGCTGCCCAGGTTGAGATAAACAAGTGAAATTCCCGATGAGTCGTGGAGCGCTTCCCAGGTTTCGAGGGCATGACGAAAATATTCACCGGCCAACGGGAGGTTGGAAAGAGCCTTGTACGCGTTGCCCAGGCTATTGTATCCGGAGGCCATATTATCCGAATCGTGGGCGAGCCGGGCCACCTGCAGCGCGCGGGCGTAATAAACGATCGCGGTGTCGATCTGTGAATGATAAAAATAAGCGAGCCCTATGTTATTTATCGCTTTCGCTTCCCC
>DATDFI010000016.1:0-12758 GCA_036522695.1 Bacteroidia bacterium
GCCGCGATCTCCCCGCTCTCCACCGCTGCGATCACCGCGCACTTCGGTTCATTCACATGCAAACAGGTATTGAATTTACACTCCTTGCTTCTTTCAAATATCTCCGGGAAGTAATGCGATATCTCCGTCCTTTCCATATTCACCATCCCGAATTCCTTTATACCCGGTGTATCGATGATGAATCCCCCGAATGAAAGCGGGTGCATCTCGGCAAAGGTGGTGGTGTGCGTTCCTTTTCCATGCGCTTCCGAAATATCTCCCACCGTAAGGTCCAGACCGGGTTGAATGGAATTGATAAGTGTCGATTTCCCCACCCCGGAATGGCCGGAGAATAAATTCACTTTCCCTTTCATCGCATCGATCAGTTCGTCCGTGCCCGTCCCTTCTATTGCCGAGACTTTGAAACAACGGTAACCGATCTTGGAATATATCGCGGTCACATTTTCAACTTCGTCCAATCCTTCTTCGGTATAAATATCCATTTTATTGAAAACGATATTGGCCGGAACATCATACGCCTCGGCCGTAGCGAGAAAGCGATCGATAAAACCGGTAGAGGTGCGGGGAAATGCAAGCGTGACCACCACAAATGCCTGGTCGATATTAGCAGCGATAATGTGCGCCTGTTTGGAGAGGTTGGTGGCCTTGCGTATGATGTAATTTTTCCGTGGAAGCAATTCACAGATGGAACCGCTGCCCGGGCCATCCATCTCGAACAAAACATGATCGCCTGCCGAGACGGGATTGGTGGCTTTTATTCCCTCGAGGCGCAGCTTACCGCGCACCCGGCAATCCACACGCTCTCCTTTTTCCGACAGCACAATGTAACGACTACCCGTAGATTTTAAAATGGTACCTTTCATTGGAACATAAAGGTATCTTTTAAATCTTTAGATTTGTGTTATATGAAACGAGCACATTCATTGAACTTATAAAGGGGGAAATATGCGAATTCCATCCGATCCTAAAAATTTTATGAGTATTTACAGATGAAAATGAATGCGGTGAAACGTTGGTTCATTGGCGACTACCTCGCTAAAACCGATGACGTATTTGAGAAGGCGCGCATCGAACTGGTGTTTGCGTTCACCCTGTTCTTTTTCGTGCTGGGTCTTGCGTTTTACGGCAATATCATTGTCCATCATTACTGGCTCCACCTCTATGCCATCACTTTTGCAGCCATCTCGCTCGGCACCATTCCCTTTGTGCTTAAATACCGGCAAAATGTTCGCCTGGCAGCCAACTGGTATGTGATCCAGCAGTTCATCGTATCCATCGCTGAAGCGGCCATCCAGAATTTTTCTACAACAGTTGCGGGAACATTGTTTGTAACCGCCATCATCATGTTTTGCTTTTTTATGTACGGCAGGAGATGGGGATTTATTTATTCCCTTCCTTTTCTCTGCATCTTCCTGTTTGGCGTAGCGGGCGAGATGGCGGGCCATCCTATCATCGATCTTCATGCCCCTGCCGACCAGCAATTGTCGCAGCAGCCGATACTTATCCTGATGCCGCTTGCGCTCAACCTTTTTGTGATGTATAAATTCATGAGCACGCGCGCGGGAGCCGAGCAGCAGATCAATCACCAGAAATCCCTGCTGGAAGAAAAGAACAAAGAGGTGACCGACAGCATCGTTTACGCCCAGCGCATTCAAAGGGCCATTCTTCCTTCGCATCGCCTGATCGAAAATTATTTGCCCCATTCCTTCGTGGTCTTCCTGCCGAAAGACATCGTGAGCGGTGATTTTTACTGGACGGAGAAAAAAGGCGATATCGTTTATTTTGCAGTAGCCGATTGTACAGGACATGGAGTTCCGGGCGCGATGGTGAGTGTGATCGCGCAAAATGCACTCAACCGCGTGGTGAATGAGTTCGGCATCAAACAGCCCGCAGCTATACTGGATAAACTCAACGACCTGGTGGAAGAGGCTTTCGCGAAGAGCGGGACGGATGTGCGGGATGGCATGGACATTGCGCTGTGCAGTTATGATGCATCATCATTGAAACTGGAATACGCGGGCGCCAACAACCCGGTTTATCTCATTAGCGGAAGTGAATTGAAAGAGATCAAAGCCAATAAGCAACCTATAGGGCGCTTTGAAACAAAAGTACCCTTCAGCAATCACAGCCTGCAACTTCAGCGCGGTGATTCCGTATACGTGTTCTCCGATGGCATTGCCGACCAGTTCGGTGGTCCGGATGGAAAAAAGTTCAAGTACAAGCGCGTAAAAGAAATGCTGATGGCCCTGCACGGAAGATCGAAAAGCGAACAAAAGAATACCGTGATCAGCGCTTTTTCGGAGTGGAAGGGCAGGCACGACCAGGTGGATGATGTTTGTATCATGGGAATTACCGTCTGAAGGGACCGAAAACCGGGCTTCAGCCGGGAGAATTAACTAATAACGAAAAGATGTCGATCAAGGTTGAGAATATCACGAAGCTATACGGTGCTCAAAAAGCGCTCAACGAAGTTTCGTTCGAGATAAAAACAGGAGAAGTGGTTGGGTTCCTCGGCCCAAATGGCGCGGGAAAATCAACGATGATGAAGATCCTCACCTGCTTCATTCCGCAAACATCGGGCAATGCCTGGGTGTGCGGATATGACGTGAACGAGCAAAGCCTGGATGTGCGCAGGAACGTAGGATATCTGCCGGAGAACAATCCGCTGTACCTCGACATGTATGTGAAAGAATACCTCGAGTTCATTGCAGGATTACACAAAGTGAAAAACGTGAATGAGCGGATAAAAGAAATGATCCGCATTACCGGCCTGGAAGTGGAACAGCGAAAAAAAATAGGCGCGCTCTCGAGGGGATACCGCCAGCGCGTAGGCCTTGCGCAGGCGCTCATTCACGATCCGCAGGTATTGATCCTTGACGAGCCCACCTCCGGGCTTGATCCCAACCAACTGGCAGAGATCCGCAACCTCATCGTGGAGATCGGGAAAGAAAAAACGGTGATGCTGAGCACACACATCATGCAGGAGGTGGAAGCGGTATGTGATCGCGTGATCATCATACGTGAAGGAAGTTTAAGGGCCGATGATACCACCGAGAACGTAAAACAAACCGGGGAAGAGCAGCAGGTGATCACGGTAGAGTTCCAATTCAACGCGAACTCCGCTTCGGCACAGGAGGCGCGTAATAAAATGATCATGGATTCATTGCGTGCGATGGACGGTGTGCAGGACGTTATACTTACAAAAGAGAACACCTTCCAGGTGGTCGGGAATACGGAGCGCGACCTGCGTCCCGATATTTTCCAGTTCGCGGTGAAAAATAATTTGAGCGTACTCACCATGCAGCGCGAAGAACGCAAGCTGGAAGACGTGTTCAAAGACCTGACGAAGTAGTTCCTGTGACCGCGAACCTACTGCTTAAGAAATTTTCTTATTGCGACCTTCTCACCGTACGTTAACCGGATAAAATAGATCCCAGCAGGCAGCCCGCTCACATCCATTTCAATGCGATCTGAGGAAACGATCGCAGAGATCATTTTCCTTCCATACATATCATACACCACCCCATTTCCTTTCCCCTCTGAATATTCCAACGTCAATTTTTCCCGGGCAGGGTTTGGGAATAATTCAAAACCCCATTCATCCTGCATCTCATTCGTTCCGGTAAAACAAAGGACGATCTCACTCGTAGAATTCGCAAACAGGTTAGGGAAGAACTCCGGCTGAACATTTACAGAAATGGTATCGATAACGGAAAAAGGGGAAACATTGAAAATAGAATAGGTATAAGGATAGGCCATGTAGGAAACCGTTGAATCGAAACACCCACTATTACCAAGACTATCTGTTTTAACAAGTCGCAAGCCCGAAGAAACAAATCCTTTATCGGGTGTTTGCCCGGCATCCCAGGTAAAATGGCCATTGTAATTTATATCCAGCTCACCGTAACGCTTTACCCATTGCAGTCCCAATGAAGAATCCAGTTTCGCAAGAATACCAGCAGGAGTGTTCGCGTTGAGAAATACTCTCGAATACCCGCCAACAATGTAAGTGGTCTCTTTTTCATTCAAATAATAAATGACGCTGCTATTGGACAAATAAAGATAAGCCATTATTTATCGTAAAAAACCAGGTCATGCGATGCATTTATTTATCTCTCACGATTCTCACCGACTCCTTTTCCTTTTTCGCGAAAACGTTTCATCCGCTGGACGAATTCACTCGCTGACGGGTGGCCAGCGCCCTAACTTTGTATAAAACATTTGTCATGGAAACCAAAAAGGCGATTTGGAAGATCAGGAGTATAATTCTCGGGTTGGTGCTCTGCACAGGATTGGTGTATTGCACAAAAAGCAGTTCACCTTATGCCGGCTCCGGGAATGAAAGTTCCACTGTTCGTACGGCCTCCAATGCGATCGATTCGATCACAAGCGGGAACTGGAGGATCACAAAGATCAATGAATACGGTAAAGAGATGATAGGCCCTTATGCCTATATCACGTTCCGCTTTTATGCCGATGGCAGTGTAAAAACCCTCGACCAGCCCGATTCAGCCAAAGGCACCTGGAAATATTACGGTGACCAACGCAATAACTTTTCACTGCAATTTCAAGCGGGAACGATGTATTCAAAACTGAACGGGGTATACCATTTCAGCTGGACCAACGATCACATATTCGTACTTCAAATCATCTCGGATGGAACGGAAGCACGGTCGATCGAGTTCAGGAAACTGCTGGCGATATAGTAGTCCCAGTAGCCATCGGAACTTAGCCTGTGCCAAAGCATATCCCATAAGATGATCTGCGATAAAATGTTGCCGTTGGGGTTTAGCCCGGCTGCAGCGTAAAGCCTGCGCTGCGTTGCGATTTCGAAGCCGGGAAAAGATGTTTCCCGGGGATCAACCCATCGTGGCAAAAGACCTTCGGAAATCTGACGGCCCGCCTTGACTCGCCTGCGCCAGCAAAGCGAGGCAGGGAACAGCCGCAACTACAGGGCGCGCTGTTGTGCTTCAAAAAGTCCCTTTTGAAAACCTTTAATTTTCTGCTCATAAAACTATTTCCCCATCCCAAATCCTTTCCTTATTTTAGCGCTCCCAATCTAAAAACTCAGGAAATGTCATATTTATTTACCTCCGAATCGGTGTCGGAAGGACACCCGGATAAAGTGGCCGACCAGGTATCCGATGCTATCATTGATGCATTTTTAACTTATGACCCCAATGCTAAAGTGGCGTGTGAAACATTTGTTACTACAGGACTTGTGGTGATCGGTGGCGAGATCAAATGCAACGATACCGCAAAATCGAAAGTGGATGTTCAGAAGATCGCACGCGAGGTGATATCGCGTATCGGTTACACCAAATCCGAATACCAGTTCGATGCCGTTTCATGCGGAATACTTAATGCATTGCACGAACAATCTTCCGATATCAACCAGGGCGTAGAACGTACCAAAGAAGAAGAGCAAGGTGCCGGTGACCAGGGCATGATGTTCGGTTTTGCCTGCCGTGAAACCGATAACTACATGCCGCTCCCGCTCGAAATCGCCCATCTGCTGCTGAGGGAACTTGCGGTGATACGCAGGGAAGGAAAGAAAATGAAATACCTGCGCCCTGATGCAAAATCGCAGGTGACCATACAATACAGCGATAAAGGGAAACCCGAAAAGATCGAGACCATCGTACTTTCAACACAGCACGATGATTTCGACAGCGAGTCGGCCATGCAAAAACAGATCCGCGAAGACGTGATCAACATTTTGGTGCCGCGCATTAAAAAACAATTGCCTTCCCGCGTTCGTAAACTTTTCGGTGACGACATCAAATACCACGTGAACCCTACCGGTAAATTCGTGATCGGTGGTCCGCATGGCGATACAGGTCTTACCGGCCGCAAGATCATTGTGGACACTTACGGTGGTCGCGGTGCGCACGGTGGCGGAGCATTTTCCGGGAAAGACTCTTCCAAAGTGGATCGTTCGGCAGCTTATGCTACGCGCCACATTGCTAAAAACCTTGTTGCGGCAGGCGTGTGTGACGAGTGCCTCGTGCAGGTGGCTTATGCCATTGGCGTTGCCGATCCTGTTGGCTTGTACGTATACACTTATGGTACGACCCGTGCACGCAACAACGAAGGGAAAAAGCTCACCGATGGTGAGATCGCAGCCAAAGTGGCGAAGATCGTTGACATGCGCCCGAGTGCTATCGTAAAGCGCTTTGGTTTGAAGCACCCGATCTATAGTGAGACCGCAGCCTACGGACATATGGGACGTACGCCCGGCATCAAAGAGGTGAACGGAAAAAAATACGAGACCTTCGGCTGGGAAAAACTGGATCTTGTGGATGCCTTCCGCAAGGAATTCAAGATCGTTGCAAAAGAAGAATCGATAGAAGCATAATTTTTTCTTCCGTATAATTTACAGGTCCCGTTCAATAATGAGCGGGATCTTTTTTTTAAGCGATGCTGTTTTTGGTCAAGCAAAAGAAAGAACAGTAAAAAGCTACCGAAAGTGGAATACCCGATCGGTCCTCCAGGATTTAACATAAACCCAATTACAGGACAAGGGAGGATCAGGTCTTCTTTTTGAGAACGATCTCTATAGGCACACCGGTAAAATTAAAGTGCTCCCTCATTTTATTCTCGAGGAACCGCTTATAACTTTCCTGCACGTATTGCGGAAGGTTGCAGTAGAACGCGAAATTGGGATTGCGCGTGGGAAGTTGCGTGATAAAACGTATGCGAACATCCTTCCCCTTGATGGAAGCAGGAGGAGTATGTTCGATCACGGGGATCATTACATCCATCAGCTCACGGGTGGAGATCTTTTGCGATTTATTCTTATACACCTGCAACGCTGTTTCAATGGCTTTCATGATGCGCTGCTTGGTGAGGGCCGAAGTGAAAACGATCGGTACATCTCTAAATGGCGCGATGGCTTCCCGTATCTTCTCCTCGTATTCTTTCGTAGTGTTGGTCTCTTTCTCCACCAGGTCCCATTTATTCACCACCATCACGATGCCTTTGCGGTTGGTTTGCGCGAGGTGAAAAATATTCATGTCCTGCGATTCGAAACCGAGGGTCGCGTCAAGGATCAGCAAGCACACATCGCACTCTTCAATGGTGCGGATGGCGCGCATCACCGAATAAAACTCCAGGTCCTCTTTCACTTTTGTTTTCTTGCGGATGCCGGCCGTGTCAACCAAAATAAAATCGTGGCCGTAATAATTGTACCGTGTGTTTATAGCATCGCGCGTGGTTCCGGCAATAGGAGTAACAATACTCCTCTCCTTCCCCAGCAACGAGTTGAGCAAAGATGATTTTCCCGCATTGGGCCGTCCTACGATGGCGAACTTTGGCAGACCCATCTCTTCGTCCACCTTTTCCCTTTCAAAATGCTTCACCACTTCATCCAGCAATTCACCGGTACCCGATCCGCTTACGGCAGAAACGGAATACACCTCTCCAAGGCCCAGCGAATAAAATTCGGATGAGAGCGGCAAACGCTCCGAATTGTCCACTTTATTGGAGACAACAAGCACCGGCTTTTTCGATTTCCGGAGCAGGTTGGCCACCTCTTCATCAAAATGAGTGATGCCGACTGTAACATCCACCACGAATAACAACACATTGGCTTCTTCAATGCCCAACTTCACCTGCCTGCGTATCTCCTCCTCAAAAATATCATCCGACCCATGCACGTACCCACCCGTATCGATCACAGAAAATTCGTAACCGTTCCATTCGGATTTGCCGTAATGCCGGTCGCGTGTAACTCCCGCCAGTTCGTCCACAATAGCAGGCCTTCCTCCCACCAAACGGTTGAAGAGCGTGGATTTGCCCACGTTGGGGCGACCTACTATTGCTACAATATTGCTCATCGCTGAATTTTAAAAAGAATACGAATTTAAGAATAAAAGAAAGTGCTGTTACGGGAAAGAAGCCGCAGATGTCAATACCCGAACTTCTTCAACTTCCCTTCGCTATTTCTCCAGTCCTTGTCCACTTTGATGAATAGCTCGAGGAAAACCTTTTTGCCCAGGAAATGCTCGATGCTGAGGCGGGCTTCGGTGCCGAGTTTTTTCAATGCCGCACCGCGATGACCGATGACGATCGCCTTCTGCGATTCGCGCTCTACGAACACCGTTGCATTGATGCGTATGATCCTTTCGTCCTCTTTAAATCCCTCCACCGCAACTTCGCTGGCATACGGGATCTCTTTCTGGTAATTCTTCAGGATCTTTTCGCGGATGATTTCCGCTACAAAAAAACGCTCGTTACGATCGGTGATCTCCTCTTTATCGTAATAAGGCGGGTGGACCGGGGTGTTCTTTAAAATGAGTTCGAGGAGCTTATCGGTGTTCGTGTGCTTCATAGCGGAGACCGGGATGATCTCGGCATCCGGCAATGTTTTACTCCAGTGCTCCACCAGGCCACCAAGCATTTCACCTTTTACAACATCGATCTTGTTGAGTGCTATGACCACAGGCTTTCCCGATCTTTTCAATTTTTCAATAACGTTAGGGTCCGGCATTTCCCTGTCCGAAGGATCGATCACGAGAAGGAATACATCGGCATCTTCCATCGCTTCATGCACCACGCCCATCATCGCCTCCTGCAATTTATAATGAGGTTTCAATATCCCTGGTGTATCGGAGAATACCAGTTGGTAATCCTCCGAATTCACAATACTCAAAATACGGTGGCGCGTGGTTTGGGCCTTTGAAGTAACGATGGAAAGTTTTTGCCCGCTCAGCGTGTTTACGAGCGTTGATTTGCCGGCATTGGGATTGCCGATCACATTAATAAAACCGGATCTGTGTTCCATGGGGTGGCGAAGGTACGATATAAGTGTAAAAGAAGGGTCAACTCACTCGTACCACAAAAATATTTCTTCTCCTATCGCATCCACCAGGCCCTGCTCCACGTGCTTCATTTTCCAGCTTCCTCTCCGGCAATGGATCACACCGAGGTGCTCGTTATTAAGCGTGATATCGAGTTCAAAACAAACACCCTGCTCGCAGGAAGCCGATAACGGGAACCCGATCCCTTTGTAAAACCTCCCTTTGTACTCGATCTCGATGGGAACAGGCTGTATCTTATATTTAGAATCAAGCGGGAAACCCATCACTACGTCTCAATATGCTCCACCTCTTCCGCTTCCAGTGAAGCGATCATTTCCTTCAGCACTTTGATGAGCTTTTTTTTCTGCGCCTTTTCGGAAGCGCTCCAGCTGTCCTTGCCGGCCCGCTTATGCGCGATCTTGTATTTCAACCCCGACATGGAGGTGGAATAATCATTGGCATTCAGTTTTTTCGCATGCTGGTGCGCGAGTATATACCAATGATATTCCGTCCCAACGGGAACTCCCGATCCTTCAGGCGCCTTACCCGCCCTGCGTTTGGTCACTTCGAATTTGAATTCCCATTTATCGGGTGTTACCTTTTTTTCCTTCCACTCCCCTTTATCGTAGTACCATTTATGCCCGCGCCCGATCTTCATCCCGGTATATTGCTTCCCTTCAAACATTTTGTATGCATTGTAAGAAGCATCAATGGATTTCTTTACTTCCCTTTTCTTCTCTTCCTCCTTCCTTTTCTCTTTTACCATGCCTGCCCGGTGAACTTTACGGTCCTTACGTGCCAAATAACTGCGGTCGGCCCGCTTCTTTTTTTCCCTTACCATTTTTGTTTCCATGAAAATGATGTTGTTATCGCCTCTTTTGGTCACACCAAAAACCTGCCAGCATTCATGACGCGCGGCAATGGCCACGCAAGACTTTTGTGTGGAGCGAGGACTGCGCAACGGGAATTTTTCTCTACGAAAAAGATCAGGAGTTCCTGCGACCGGGAACAGGGATGGGCTTGCGCTTGGGAAGCAGCAGGCGCATGAGCAAACGATAATAATAATACGCAATGGAATTCCTGAGGGATTGCAGGCGCGAGGGCCGGTATCTTTGTTCGGTCACTTCGATGCAGGAAGTGCTGATCACTCTTTCAAGGTGCTCCTTAAATTCCATCGCCAGTGCTTCATACTTTATGTCGGCATTCAGCTCAATGCTGCGATAACGGCTCAGGTGGTTCACGTTATACGACCCTATCGTGATCCATCTATCATCCACCATGATCGCTTTCCCGTGCAGAACAGAATCAGGCCACTCGTAAATGCCGATAGCATGCTTCCAGAAAAAACGGTACAGGAATTTCTCAGCCCTCTTGAGCCAGGGAAGGTCGGAACGGCCCGCGAGTATGATGCGGATGTCAACGCCTCTTTTCTTCGCGCGCTTCAGCATCTTCCGGAAAGTATACCCCGGCAAAAAATAACTGGCTACAATGATCACCGAATGTTCGGCCCCGGTGAGCGCTTCCCGGTAGCTGTGATGCACTTCGTTCTTCGCTCTTATCCTGTCGTTGCGCCTGAAGCGGACGAGGTGCGCGGGCGAGCCGTCATTTCCATTGTACTTTTTTGCTTTAAAATTTTTTCGCTCGTAAATGCTTTCGCAGAGGTCGTGGAGGTATTCACAAACATTGCCTTTCACCTGCACGGCATAATCGAGCCAGGCCTTTTCATTTCCTGTTCCACGGTATTTATCCGCAATATTGATCCCACCGATGATCGCATTTTGTTTATCCGCCACCGCGATCTTGTGATGCAGCCTGCGACCGAGATAAATACTTTCGGGAGAAAATAAGGGAGAGAACAAACGAAAACGGATCCCGGCCAGTAATAACGCCTGCTTAAAGTCGACCGACAACTCCTTTGAACCGTAAGCATCGGCAAGTAAAAAGACCTTCACCCCGCGGGCGCTCGCTGCTTTTAATTTATCGCAGATGAGTTTGCCGGTGGCATCTTCTTCGAGAATATACGTTTGAATATGGATGTACTCCTTTGCCGAATCAACCAGTTCGCCAAGGTGTTCGAAAAAATTCTCACCGCTGTAAATGAGCTGTATGGAATGTGCCGGGTAATAGGTATTCATACGCTATAAAAGTACCGGAAATTCCCTGCGTGATAGTTTTATCCGCTTCTCCTCCATTTCGCCCTTAAGCGGCCGGGGAATTCCTGCTCCCCCGACATGCAATCTTCCTGCCTTATTTTGCGGGCTAAGATCCGGGATGGTCCCGCAGCGAAAAACGGTTTGCCTCGTATGAATACCATAAAAAATCCCCCGGCATTATTGCCGGGGGATATTGTTATATACGCCTGCTGTTATTGAACCGTGATCTTCTTCATCACTTTCCCGCTTTCGGAATTTATTTCAACGATATAAACGCCTTTTGAAAAGGAACTGAGATCTATCTTCCCGCTCTCATCCTTGCGGATATTTTTCTGATACACACAAGCACCGAGATCGTTGTAAACACAAACCTTCGCGTCTCTCTCTACATTGCTTATGGTAAAGATCCCATCGCTGGGGTTCGGGAATAAATTAAATTCACCGTGACCATCATTTTCCGCAACACCGGTTGCGGCTGAATACTGGTACCTGAAAATTATTCCGCAACCCTGGGGAGCATGCGGCTCTGAACAGCCGGTGCCACCGTAATAAGTGGTCCCGTACAGGTAGGTGCCATCAGAAATCAATGAGCCGTGCGGTTCATTACCATCATTGAATTCATACAAAATTTCGTAACCGGCTCCATCAGGTTTTATCCTGAAAATAATTCCATCACCGATTCCACCTGAGCTGGTCATGCCATAGAGATAACCGTTTTGCAGTGTTAAAGCGCCAACGGGAAATTCTCCTTTGGTGGCAATGGTACTTGCAAAGTTGACCATCTTGTTATAGCCGCTTCCATCCTTCCTGATCTTGAATACGGTTCCCAACCCTTTGGAACCACCGTAAAATGTCATTCCATACAACCAGGTCCCGTCAGAGACCAGGTCGCCCCTGGGACTTGAGCCGGTGGCGGTATCATTCCTGAAATCGAATAGCTTGGTGAAATTACTTCCATCGGTACCGATCTTAAAGATCACCCCGCAATAATCCGGTGGACACATCCCGGTCCCACCACCGCGCGTCATCCCGTAAAGCACACCGCCATCCAGCAGCAAAGAACTTTCAGGAGCGAAACCGTGAATTCCATCAAAATCGTACAGGTCGGTATTCCCGCTTCCATCCGTATTGATACGGAAGATCACACCCTGGTGGGTGGCTCCGCCTTGCTGTGTCATTCCATACAGCGTAGATGCACTCAACGTTAACGAACCATAAGGATAAGCGCCATTGGTGCCGTTAAAATCCAATAGCCTGGTTGCTGCCGAGCCGTCCTTTTTTACTTTAAAAACAACACCCTGGTCGGAGGTTCCGCCTGAAAAGGTCATACCGTATAACCAGGTCCCGTCCGTTACAAGTGCGCCTTTGGGTTGCCTTCCATTGGCCCCGTTAAAATCAAGCAGGTCGGCAAAGCCGCTTCCATCCGGTTTTATCTTATATACGTTCCCTAAACCGCTGCTGCCTCCATACTCGGTCATACCATATAGATATGTGCCGTCAAAAAGCAGCGTCCCGGCCGGGTGAGGAGAATTGCCATTGGAAAGATCGAATAACTTGGTGTATTGGGCTCCCGCTATGTTAGCGAGAAAGAGCGCTGAGGATAATAAGATGCTCTTCATGTTTTTTTATTTCAAATTTAGTGCAGCTTGCCGGCCCGACCGATCATTCTTCGTTGAGCACATCATTTGAAAGGCTGAGACCTTACAGGTTGTATTTTTTAGCGATCATGCGCTGGTACATGTCCCTTATCGCGATAAAGGATTCATCTTCGGAATGGAAACGTTTGGCCTGCGTTTCCAGTACG
>DATDFI010000017.1:0-3088 GCA_036522695.1 Bacteroidia bacterium
ACTGCTCGGTGGTGGTTATCTGCCTTTCTTCGGGCAGGTACCAGGCCGCACCCAGCGAGCGCCCGCGCGGAACAATGGTCACTTTCACCAGCGGGCTCGCATGCTCCAGCAGCCAGCTCACGGTAGCGTGCCCTGATTCATGGTAAGCGATCACTTTTTTCTCTTCGGCTGAAATGATCTTGTTCTTCTTCTCCAATCCACCGATGATGCGGTCCACTGCATCCAGGAAATCCTGTTTGCCAACGGTCTTCTTATCTTTTCGTGCCGCGATCAGTGCCGCTTCGTTACAGATGTTCGCGATATCCGCTCCTGAGAACCCGGGCGTTTGCTTCGCCAGGAAATCAATATCAACAGAGCTGTCGAGTTTAAGCGGCTTCAAATGCACTTTAAAAATATCCCTGCGCTCGTTCAGGTCGGGCATGTCCACGTAGATCTGCCTGTCGAAACGGCCCGCGCGCATCAACGCACGGTCAAGAATATCGGCACGGTTGGTGGCTGCAAGAATGATCACACCGCTGTTGGTCCCAAAACCATCCATCTCGGTGAGCAGCTGGTTCAATGTATTTTCACGCTCATCGTTCGCGCCCTGCGAAATGCTTCTTCCACGCGCACGGCCTATCGCATCTATCTCATCGATGAAAATGATACAAGGAGCCTTTTCTTTCGCCTGGCGGAAGAGGTCACGTACACGCGAGGCACCCACGCCCACGAACATCTCCACGAAATCAGAACCGGACAGGGAGAAGAAAGGGACCTTGGCTTCACCCGCAACGGCCTTTGCCAATAATGTTTTACCGGTCCCGGGAGGCCCCACCAGCAAGGCACCTTTAGGGATCTTCGCACCCAGCGCGGTATACTTGCGCGGGTTCTTCAAAAAGTCAACGATCTCCTTGATCTCGATCTTTGCGCCTTCGAGGCCCGCCACATCGTTAAAGGTGATCTGCACATTGGTGTCCTTATCGAAGAGCTGTGCTTTGGATTTGCCGATGTTGAATATCTGCCCGGCACCTCCACCACCGCTCATCCTCCGCATGATGAACACCCATATGAGAATGAGCACTGCGAATGGGATGATCCAGCTGAGCTGGTCGGCCCAATTGGTGCGATCGATGTTCTTATAGGAGATGGTCTCCTGCGTTTCCTTCTGCAAGCTATCCAGTTCATTCAGGAAGTGGTTCAGGTCACCGAACTTGTAAATGAAATGCGGACCTGCATTGGGCGACCCGCTGAAATTCTTTTTACTTACATCCTTATAATCATCTTTGTTGAGGCTCGGTGACTTGATCGAGATCTCCGCAACGGTCTTATTCACGATGTCGATGTGCTCCACATCATGAGCGCGCACCATCTTTTCAAATCGTTGCTGATCGATCTCCTGCGGGGTGTCAGAAAAGTTGATGAAGTTAATGGCGATGAGCGCCACTATGATGATGGCGTATATCCAGTAAAAATTAAAGGAATTCTTGGGGAGCTGGGGCTTTTTGGGCAAGCGGTTGAAGGGATTGCCGGAGCCCTGCTTTTCTTCGTTATTGTCACTCATGTTGTATGGTTCGAAATAAAATTAAAGTAAGGGCTCAGTCTTTTACCTCCATCACCTCGGCATCGGCCCACAGCCCTTCGAGGTTGTAGAACTGGCGCATTTCACTTTGAAAGATATGCACCACCACCGAAACGTAATCGATCAGTATCCACTGTGCATTTTGTTTCCCCTCGCTGTGCCAGGGTTTTTGCCCGGTACGTTTTTGCACTGTTTCCTCAACAGAGCGCGAGAGGGCTTCAATTTGCGTGGTGGAACCGGCTTCGCAGATGATGAAGTGGTCACAAACCGCTCCTTCTATCTTTTGCAGGTTGAGCCAGGCTATTTCCCTGCCTTTTTTTTCCTGCAGGCCTTCGATCACCGCTTCGGCCAGAACGGTTGATTCGTTCTTTTTCTTTTTAACTGTTTTTTTGGCCTGGGTTTTCTTGGGCTGCTTTACCTGTTTTGCCATCCGGTATTTTAGTAAATTTCCTGCCTTTGATTATACAGACGCAGTACTTAAGGGATTATTTTAAATGCATTTTCCCTAATCGTGCAAAGTTAATCAAATCTTTGGCAAACAAGGCGTTATGAATACATTATTTACCGGTCGTAAAATCATTGAACTCGATCGCGTGGCCTCCACCAACTCGTACGCGATGGAACTTTTACGAGGGTTCGATCTGCCGGAGGGAACAGTGGTGCGGGCGCGTGAGCAATTCAGCGGGCGGGGCCAGCGGGGCAATGGCTGGGAGAGCGAACCCGGGAAAAATATCACCGCCAGTTTTATTTTTCGCCCTTCTTTTATTGGCGCTGCGCAACAATTCATGATGAGCAAGGCAGTGGCACTGGCGGTGAGCGATCTTGTTCTGAATTATATAAAAAGCGTACCTGTCAGGATCAAATGGCCCAATGATATTTATTGCGGCAATAAAAAAATTGCAGGTCTTCTCATCGAAAATATCTTGCAGCAGCAAAGCATTACGGCTTGCGTGGCAGGCATAGGGCTAAATGTGAACCAGGAGATCTTCACGCATTCGGTAAATCCCACTTCTTTCAAGCTGCTCGTGGATAAAGAAGTTGCGCCCGAAGAAGTTTTTGAAAAGCTATGCGAAAGCCTTGAGGCGCGTTACCTCGAATTAAGGGCAGGGAAGTGCAGGGAGCTCGACCGGGATTACCTTCACCGGCTTTATCGTTATATGGAATGGTCGGAATTCACCATCGGGAACAAAACCGTAAAGGCAAAGATCTCCGGCATTTCACAAAGCGGAAAATTGAAGGTGGAAATTGAAAATGAAAGGGAAAAGGAATTCGACCTGAAGGAAATTCAAATGGTCATTTGATGTCCTTCATTTTATTGGCCAGTATATTGAAGAAATTCATGAGCGGCTTCTCCACCATCATCTTCATCATGGGGTTAAGTTCAGCCGTAAAAACAAGCTGGCCCTTTGACCTGTTTTCCGACACTTCAGTAAGCAATACATCCAGCTCAAAGTCGAAGGGTACTTTGCCGTTGGATACAATGTGAATGAGCGAATGCGGTGTGCGGCCCGCGATCTTCATGCCTATGGT
>DATDFI010000018.1:0-2882 GCA_036522695.1 Bacteroidia bacterium
ATACCTTCTGCGGTGAAGGCGTTCAACTACATTACAACACTGTGGCAGGGTAACCTGCAATTCACTCCTGCAATGCTTTTCGCGATAGGTCTCGTATCAACGTTCATTACAGGTGGTGTAACGGGTATCATTCTTGCCGACTCGGCTCTTGATATTCCCATCCACGATAACTATTTCGTGGTGGCGCACTTCCATATTGTGATGGGTCTTTCCGCGATCCTGGGAATGTTCGCAGGTGTTTACCACTGGTTCCCGAAAATGTTCCTGCGCATGATGAATAAGAAACTCGGTTACCTGCATTTCTGGCTTACCTTCTGTGCGGCTTACGGTGTATTCTTCCCGATGCACTTTCTCGGTTTGGCCGGTGTGCCGCGCAGGTATTACACCAACACTGAATTCCCGATGTTCGATAAGCTGATCGACATCAACGTATTTGTGACCACCTGTGCGCTGATCGGTGCCTTGGCGCAGGGAATTTTCATTTTCAATTTCTTCTACAGTATTTTCCGTGGCGACCGCGCTCCTGCAAATCCCTGGAACTCCAATACACTGGAGTGGACCAACGGTGTGGGTCATTACCATGGCAACTGGGTTGGCAAATTGCCGGTGGTTCACCGTTGGGCTTACGATTACAGCAAACCCGGAAAGGATTCGGACTTTGTGCCTCAAACCATTCCGCTTGAAGAAGGCGAAGAAGACGGAGGAGGAGGGATGGGTCCTCATTAACGTGTGAATAACATCTTTGAAAGAAGTCCTTAAAAGCAAGTAATTTTAAGGACTTCTTTTTTGATGCAAGGGAAACTTATTCGCAGCAGCTCGGTCTTTTTGTTTTGCCTGTTCTTTATCCCATCACGTGCGCAGGTGGAGGACAGTGTGAGGATCTACCTGCGCCAAAAACCCGGCCTAACAGGCGACCTGGGTTCCATACAAACTTTTTTTTACGGCTTTAAGGCGCCCATCTCTTATGCGGATATCGGGTTGTCATTCGCGGGGCGTGTACGTTTTGGGATAGGTTGTGCGCGTTTAAAGGTGCCGGAGTTTGACGGGAATTTAGCGGAAGACCAGCGGCCCTTTTACCGCAATAAATATTTCACGAGCGAAAACGGGATCACCGATACGGTGAATGAAAAGCTGCATTTCCAATACCTCACTTTATTCGGGGAATATGTTTTTTTTCATTCCAAACATTGGGAATTCAGCGTTCCATTGCGTTTGGGCTTTGGTGATTCCTGGTATCGTTATAATTATGCGGGACAGGATGTGAACAGCGCCCGGCATTTTGCTTTCGTATACCGGCCATCGGTTTCGTTCGATTACAGGATATGCCGCTGGGTAGGGTTCAATACGGAGGTAGGTTATATTTTTACGTTGTCGTCACAGAGGGGATTGGGAAGGAGTTTCAGCTCACCGGTGGTGAACCTGGGATTTTTTATTTATTACTCGGAGATGTACAAGCCGCTTATAAAAAAGTGGAAGGGAAAAAAGAAGAAGGGATGAGTGGAATTTTTCATTGGAGAAAAACGATTTTTGTAACTATCTTTAAGACTTACTAGGAAAAAATGAATCCCAATATAGATCCCGAATCGGAAAACCTGAGTGCTGCCGACAAGGAGATGGAGAAGGTGCTGCGGCCGAAAGAGTTCTCGGACTTTACCGGGCAGGATGCGGTAGTGGAGAACCTGAAAGTGTTTGTGCAGGCGGCAAAGCAGAGGGGCGAGGCCCTGGATCACGTGTTGCTGCATGGTCCGCCCGGGTTGGGGAAAACAACTCTGGCGAATATCATTGCTGCTGAACTGGGAGTGAACATCCGCATTACCTCGGGCCCTGTGCTGGATAAGCCGGGCGACCTTGCAGGCCTGCTTACGAATCTTGAAAATTTTGATGTATTGTTCATCGATGAGATCCATCGTTTATCGCCCGTGGTGGAAGAATATCTGTATTCCGCAATGGAGGATTACAAGATCGACATCATGATCGATACGGGCCCCAACGCGCGCAGTGTTCAAATAAAACTGAATCCTTTTACACTGGTGGGCGCTACCACGCGATCAGGTTTACTCACCGCCCCATTGCGGGCGCGCTTCGGTATCACTTCCCGTTTGAGCTATTACGGTTCATCGCTATTGGAAAAGATCATCAAGCGTTCGTCCGAGATCCTGAATATCGCCATCACGAATGATGCTGCGAATGAAATTGCGCGCAGGAGCCGGGGCACGCCACGTATCGCGAACGCACTGTTGCGCAGGGTCCGTGATTTTGCGCAGATAAAAGGCAATGGCAGCATTGATGTGGAAATTGCACAGTATGCACTGACGGCACTCAACGTGGACAAGCACGGGCTGGATGAAATGGACAATCGTATTTTGGATGCGATCATAGAAAAATTCAAGGGAGGTCCTGTTGGGATCACTACCATTTCAACGGCAGTGGGCGAGGAGGCCGGTACCATTGAAGAAGTGTACGAACCTTTTTTGATACAGGAAGGTTACCTGGTGCGCACACCGCGCGGGCGAGAAGCTACAGAGAAGGCCTACAAACACCTCGGGAAAATTCCGCGCAAGGGGAGCGGGGGATTGTTTGATTGAATTCGCTACCTGTCCTTGATCTATTCCACAATTATTTTCTTCGTGGTCATTTTATTCCCGCTACTTACCTGCACAAGAAATAATCCTTTCGCTTCGTTGCCGAGGTCGATCGTGGTGTGTTTTTCTTTCACGATGCGATCATAAATATATTTCCCGGTAATATTATAAATGCGAATACGATATTCGGTTTCATTTCCAGGGAGAGATAGAAATATTTTTCCGTTGGAAGGATTGGGAAAAACCTGTACCTGTATCGTTTCCTGTTCACTTACAGATGAAGGAGTGCCTTCGTTCCTT
>DATDFI010000019.1:0-2754 GCA_036522695.1 Bacteroidia bacterium
ACAGGGCTTGTTCCAGGAGATTTACCATTCGCTCTGCCGCAAAAGCGCCACCGTGGAGATAAGTATCTTCTGAAGCAAGGATCTTAAGCTGCCCGTTTTTTGTTGCCTCTTCTATGGCAACCCCGGCTTTTGACAACCTCATGCAATGGTCGCAATGCAGGTCGGCATGCAAAATATTAATGACTTCTTCTTTTCCATTTAAACCTTCCTGTATCCACGGCAACAACGTTCTGTACTGTTCTTCACGTGAATCAAAAAAGGCACAAATGTGCATGGGGCCTGTTAATGTTTCACCGCATATTGTAAAAGTTTGTTTTTTCTTCATGGTCTTTTAATGGATTTGACACGCGAAAAATAAGTCAAAAATTGTAAAACCAACTGTGGAAAAATTGCCACGTTTTTTTGAGGGACTCCGGTCTCATTAATTCCGGAAATGTTGTTGCGTTAAGGCGAATGTGCTGTAACCGGGAGTTAAATAGCTTTCGTTGTGATTCCGTATATCGTTTCATAAACAGCGAGACCCTTTTTTACATCGCTGCCTGTACTACTTCCATATCGCTTTGGGAAGTAAGATCCACACCAATGGTTTTAGATTCCACGTCCTGATTTTTGCTGTGAGTTTTAGGCTGTTAGTTGTTTGCCGTCACTATCGAAGTACGACCGTTAACGATCAACCAACATCTGTCAACTCACTTTTTCCTATTTTAGCCTCCTAATTTCAAACACATGTCAAAGATCAGATTCGGGACGGATGGCTGGAGAGCTATCATTGCGCAGGACTTTACCGTTGAAAATGTGGCGCGCGTTAGCGAGGGCACTGCGTTGTGGCTGAAGAAAAATTTTCCGATGCCTTCGGTTGTTGTGGGTCACGATTGCCGTTTTGCAGGTGAGCTTTTTGCTGAAACGGTTGCCCGGGTCATGCTTCATCATGGTATAAAGGTTTTTTTAGCCGAAGGCTTTGTTTCCACTCCCATGGTTTCCCTGGGCACATTGAACCTGAAGGCTTCTATCGGCATCATCATCACGGCAAGCCATAATCCTCCTTCTTACAATGGATTTAAACTGAAAGGACATTACGGTGGACCGCTTCTGCCTGAAAAGATCCAGGAAGTAGAAGACCTGATCCCGGATAAGTGCGATGTTGATCTTGAAAAGATATTACTCACTGAAAAGAACAGCTACCTTGAGCGTGTTGATCTCGAAACCATGTATTGCGAGCACGTGGAAAAGAATTTCGACCTCGCTGCCATTCGCAATTCAGGATTGAACCTCGCCTACGATGCCATGTATGGTGCGGGGCAGAACGTGATCAAACGTTTGTTGCCCAAAACTACGATGATCCATTGTGATTATAATCCTTCCTTTAAAGGACAGGCTCCCGAGCCCATTCACAAAAATCTCATCGAGTTCTCGGAGATGATAAAAAGTTCGGGGAAGATCGCCTGCGGTCTCGCTACGGACGGAGATGCCGACAGAATAGGTTTATATGATGATAAAGGAAATTTCATCGACTCGCATCACATCATTTTGTTGCTCATACAGTACCTGGTTGAGAAAAAGAACTTCAAAGGAAAAGTGGTGAACGCATTTTCCGTCACTCCACGCGTAAAAAAAATGTGTGAACATTACGGTCTTCCTTATGAAGTGGTAAAAATAGGTTTCAAATACATTGCGGGTTTTATGATCACGGAAGATGTATTGCTGGGTGGAGAAGAGTCGGGCGGGATAGCGATCAAAGGACATATTCCCGAGCGCGATGGCATCTGGATGGGATTGGTGATCTGGGAATACATGGCCAAGTCGGGTAAAACATTGCGCCAACTCATTGATGATGTTTACAAAATCACCGGTTCCTTCGCTTTCGAACGCTATGATCTTCATCTTACGGAAGAAGTGAAGGACCGCATCGTTGAAAATTGCAGGAGCGATAACTATTCTTCTTTCGGGAAATATAAAGTGCAGCGGCAGGAGAAGATCGATGGCTGGAAATATTTTTTCAATGATAACGAATGGCTGATGATTCGTGCATCGGGCACCGAACCGGTGTTGCGCACATATGCCGAAGCGCCCACCCGCGAAGAGGCCTTCGCCATACTTGATGAAGCAAAAGCTTTCCTGCTGAAATGATCAGGCCAGTTCCGGCTTCGGAACTTTGATATCCACCTTGTTGAACGAGTTTAATTTATCGAGGTGAAGTTTGCGCCTTCCGTCATCACCGAATTCCACCATCGTGTTGAACTTCGCACCCCATATCATCTCATCGAGTATATAGGACCTGCGCGCGTAAACGGTTTGTGAGAACGATTCGTCAAAGGCTTTGATGATCACGAAGACCTCGAGATTGGTCTTACGGAATTCTTCCTCTTCCATCCCGTAGAATGGACTTTCCTTATCGATAGGGTGTACGATGGTCCAGCTAAGCGGAAACAGGTTTATTTTTTTCATTTCCAGCTTGAAATTCGCAAAATCAGGATTGCCGTAACGATCGCGGAACGTTCCGTAAACCTCCGCTTCGGTTTCTATCAGTTGATTGTTGCGCTGGTTCACGATGCGGAACATCAAACCGGTGGCGCCTTCGTACGGGGCGATCACCGCATTTTTGCTGAAAAGGATACGGGCATAAGGTTTCGAAAAACGCCCGTAAAGCAAGCCGGTGAAGAAGGCAAAACCCATCAGCCCGAACATGCTTTCGATCGCGGCAATGGTGCTCGCGGCCAGCCCGCTTGGCGCAACGCGCCCGTAACCAAGGGTGGT
>DATDFI010000020.1:0-3900 GCA_036522695.1 Bacteroidia bacterium
ATCCGTGAGTATGAAAAATTATTCCCGCCAGTCGTCATTCATTCCGGGAATATAAACACTGCCACTGTTTATACCCTTGTCAAAAAAAACGGGGACGCAAAAATTTCTATCCCTGAATACACTGAAGTCGTTTTTCTTTTCGATAAGGATGGTTATGTGAAAAGACGCATCGAATTTTTCGGAGGAAAAGTGAATTGCTCTTACGATTATGGCCGTGACTCCCTCCACAGGATCACAAAAGAAACTTTCAATTACGTGGACAGTGCCTGGAAGAGCCTGGCTGGATTTCCCAGCGTGATCAAAGATTATTCTTATAATGAAAAAGGTCTCCTTGAAAAAATAAAGCAGGAAGGGCCGAAAGGTGAGATACTGGCCGATGACCGTACGATGACAGATCTTTTCCAGTATGATGAAAAGGGAAGACAGACCTACGAACGATATTTCATGTATTACGAAGGCAAAGAGCCCAACTCACACGAAGTGAAAACAAAATTCTTCGATCCGCAACCGCATTCAGGAACGATCACCCTTGAAAATGGCAAGCCGCGTTCTTACACGGAGATCAGTTATAGCGAGTGGGGCAAGCCACTCTCTTCTGTAAGATCGGAATATGCGAGTGACACGAAACAATTGGAAGAATGGTGGACTTATGATGATAAACTAAGGATATTGAAATATACTTCCATTTCCCACACTAAGTCCAGCGAATGCCCGGAAAAGGAAACATTCAATGAAGAATATGTTTATGCTTCGAATGGTTTGCTGAGCCTGGTGAAACATTCGTTCGCATTGGGGAGTTGTGAAATGCGGGTTGAATATAAATAAGAAATGAATTTTACTGTCTATCGCTCATCAGCCGGGTCAGGCAAAACTTTTACACTTGTGAAAGAGTACTTGCTGCTTGCCTTAAGCGATGGGCAGGTCCCTCCCCAGAAATACAGGCACATTCTTGCCATTACATTCACCAATAAGGCGGCTGCCGAAATGAAAGAGCGCGTGGTGAATGCGCTGCGCGGGCTTTCAGCCAATGATCATAATAAACTCAGCGGAAGCATCAAAACGCTTTTCGAGATCCTGCAAAAAGAGCTGAACATTCCCCCGCACGAGCTGGGCGCACGGGCCGAAAATGTGCTGCAGGCCATCCTTCATAATTATTCCGATTTCGCCATTGGGACCATTGATGGATTCACGCATAAGGTCATCCGCACTTTCGCGCACGACCTCCATCTCCCGCTCAACTTCGAGATAGAAATGGATTCGGAAAAACTATTGTCCGAAGCCATCGACCTGCTTATGAGCCGGATCGGGAGTGATGAGCAGCTCACCCGGGCCTTGGTGGAGTTTACCGAAGCCAAAGCCGATGAGGAAAAGAACTGGGACATTGAATACGATCTCGCAAAGTTCGCTTCCAACCTCCTGAAGGAAGATGGTGAGATCCATCTGAAAAATCTCCGTGAACTTACTACGAAAGATTTTTTCACTATCCGGGATGAGGTAGCGGGCACTATTAAGAAATTCGAGGCCGAGGTAAAAAGCATTGCGGGTGAAGCACTTTCGCTGCTTCAAAAGAACGAGTTAACGGCCGAAAGCTTTTACCAGGGAAGGAATGGGATCCATACTTACTTCCGGAAACTGAAAGAAGGTGACGTGGATTACATCCGGCCCAATTCGCACGTGGCGCGCACGGTGAGCGAGAACAAATGGCCGGGAGGAAAAACATCTTCCATTGATAAAGCGAAGATCGAAAACATTAAACCTGTCCTGGTCCGCCACTTCAATGATCTGCAGGCGCTGGCGGAAAAAGAATACGAACATTATGTTTTGTGCAGGGAGATCAACCGGAGGATCTACTCGCTTGCCGTGCTCAACGAGATCGAGAAACTGATGATCGAGCACAAGAAGGAGAACAACGTACTTCATATTTCCGAGTTCAACCGCATTATTGCCAACATCGTGATGCACCAGCCTGTGCCTTTCATTTACGAACGCCTGGGCGAAAAGTTCAATCATTTCCTCCTCGATGAATTCCAGGACACCTCCTTCCTGCAATGGAATAATCTTTTGCCGCTCATCGATAATTCGCTGGCAGAAAATAATTTTAATATGCTGGTAGGTGACGGCAAACAAAGTATTTATCGCTGGCGCGGTGGGGAAGTGGAATTATTCGCGCAACTACCAAAAGTTAGCGGTTCCGATCAAAATACCCTGCTCAAAGAAAGAGAGCGTTCGCTGGAAAATCATTTCCGGTTAAAGAACCTGGATAAGAATTTCAGGAGCAAGCGCGAGATCGTTGAACTTAATAACGAGCTGTTCCGCTTTGCCTCCCAAACATTTCTCCCGCAGGCACACCAACAGATCTACTCCGACCTGGAACAGGAAGCCGACCCCACGAACACCGGTGGCTATATCCGAATTGAATTCCTCCCCAGGGAAACAGAAGACATCAACGAAACGGCAAGGTCAAAAACGCTGGAGCTGGTGAGAGAATTGCAAAAGGAAAATTTCCGTCTCAAGGATATTGCTATCATCACGCGGAACAATAAGGAAGGTTCACTCATCGCTTCTCACCTTATCGGAAATAATATTGGGGTTATTTCCTCTGAATCTCTTTTACTGAAAAACTCGGCCGAAGTGAATTTCCTGGTGAGCCTGCTGCGTTTCATCGATGAGCCGGGAGATATCGTACCCAGAACGGGGATCCTTCAATATCTTATCGCCAACAATAAAATTAAGGAAGAAGATTTTCATACCCGCCTGGTCTTTATCAATTCCGCCACCGCCATAAGCGGCTTGCTGGCATTACTCAAAGAGCATGGCTTTGATCTTAACGCTTCCATTCTTGCAAAAATGCCTTTGTACGAGCTCAGCGAGGAGCTGGTGCGCATTTTTGGTCTTGGCAATAAGGCCCCGGCTTATGTTCAATTCTTCCTCGATGAGATCCTGGCTTACGGCTTGCGCAATCCAAATAACATTTCGGAATTTTTGAATTGGTGGGGAGAGCGAAGCGAAAAGGCATCCGTGATCGTTCCCGAAGCGATGGATGCAGTGAACGTGATGACCATTCACCGTTCGAAAGGCCTTGAATTTCCTGCTGTGATCATGCCTTACGCAAATTGGCAAATGGACAAGGGGAAAGATGAATTGTGGATAGAGGTGGATGAATCTATCGCTCCCAAAATGAGCTCCGCCCTCGTTCCCAATTCCAAAGCGCTGGAAAAAACGGTTTATGCGCCCGTTTACCAGGAGGAATACGGGAAAGCCTTGCTCGACAACATCAACTTGCTTTATGTGGCGATGACGCGTCCATCGGAACGGCTTTATATGATCACCACTTTTCCGGGCCCGAAAAAAAATCTGTCGAAGATATTCACCGGCTTTCTCGAACATAAAATGCTCTTCGATCCCAACAAACTCATTTACGAATTCGGGAAAGGTATTCCGCATAAGCAGAAAGAGAGCATCCTAACGCAAAGTATTTCTCTAGGGAATTTCATTTCACATCACTGGCGTGATAAGGTACAGATCCGCCAGAGCGCGGGCGATGCCTGGGACGACAGCGAAAAACAGGAGAAAAGGAGTTCAGGCATTTTGCTGCATAATGCACTGGCCCGGGTGATCGATCACACACAGGTGAAAAGCGCGCTCGAAGCCATGCTGAATGAAGGATTGCTTACCGGTGCAGAAGAAAAGGAAATGGAATTGCAACTTAATGCCCTTTTATCCGTTCAAGACATCCGTAAATTTTTTGAGCCGGGCAGGCAGGTAAAAAATGAATCAGAATTACTGATGCCGGGAGGAGAAAGCTTTAGACCCGACCGTGTGATCATACAGGATAAAAAGGCGATCGTATTGGATTATAAAACGGGTATTGAGAAAAAGACGCATAAGAAGCAGCTCGAT
>DATDFI010000021.1:0-2941 GCA_036522695.1 Bacteroidia bacterium
GAAGCCTTTTCTTTTACAAGCAGATCAAAATTACTTGAGGTGCTTTGCGAGGTATTTGTTCATGTCGAACATAGATACCTGGCCTTTGTTAGCGAAGATAGCTTTCAATTTAGCGTCAGAGTTGATCATGCGCTTGTTCTTTTTGTCTTGCAGGCCATTCTTCTTGATGTAAGCCCACATTTTTTTAACAACTTCAGTGCGGGGCATTGCTTTGCTGCCTACCACTTCTGAAAGCGCTGCGCTCGGGGTGAGCGGCTTCATGAACGCTGCATTCGGTTTACGTTTTGCCATTTGATGGTTTTTTAGAGTTAGTTAATGTTTTAACAGAGGCAAAAGTAGGAAAGAAAACATACCACGCAAGAGAGAGTTATTGACAAAATTCGGGTTTTTCCACAATGATATGAGAGGGAAAACGACATTTTTACCCTCTGCGTGAAAACGATAAAGCCCCGGAAATGCCTGTAAACACTGGTGTTTCGAAGATTTTAGAGTAAAAAAAAGGTGTTTAAGCTAAATTCCCTCTAATAAGAGAGATTCCACAGGGATAAATCCTAATTTTGCCCGCTATGCTCGCCAGGTTCAATAAACGTTATGGCCTCATTCTCCTCGGGGTCGTTACCGTAGAAGTGATGCTCCTATTCGCTTTCGGTTACCAGCGCAGTTATCCCGGATCCCATCCTATATATACGTATCGTGATCAATCGGATAAGAATTATGCCGATTGGCTGAAATATTTAAAGGATAAAGAGCAAAAGAACAAGAAAGATCTCTCGGAAAAAAGGAAGGTGTCGGCCTATGAACAACTGCTGATGGATTCAGGATTGGTTAATGTAAGAGACATCGATCCCGATATCCAGGTGGGACTACGCTATTCCTCCGAAAATAATTTCATGGGTAAGGACATGTATGGAGATCTCGATAATTGTTACCTGCAGAAGGATGTGGCAGAAAAGCTGGCCCTCGCTTCAAAATACCTTCACGAGCGTTGCTCCTATTATAATTTAAAGGTATTGGATGGGGTGCGTCCCCTTCATATTCAAAAAATGATGTGGGATTCATTGAAGATGTTGCCAGAGGAAAAAATGAAATATGTGTCGCCTCCCACTTTCGGCTCACTGCATAATTATGGAGCTGCGGTGGATATCACTTTTGTGAACTATGAAGGTTGGGAAGCAGACATGGGTACGGATTTCGATTATTTCGGAGAGTTGGGACATCCCTCGGCCGAGGGAAAAATGATCACGGAAGGAAAATTGACCTACCGCCAGCTCGAGAACCGGAAACTGCTGCGCGAGGTAATGTACAAAGCGGGCTTCACCGGTCTCGGTACTGAGTGGTGGCACTTCAACTCCTGCGGGATCGATGAGGCGAGAAGGAAATACCATATCGTGAATTAAATTCGATCTCCGAAGGACGATTTGGGATCTCGTTCCCTCCATCATCCGTCATCCTTTATACCCTATACCCTTATACCTTATATCCTCCCCGCAAGCCTTTCGTCTAAATGAGGCTTTTCATTCTTTTAAATTCCTTAACATTGCTCTCCTAAAAAATTTTCCACATGAGGAAGTTCATCCTGTTTTCATTTTTGCTCTGCAGCATTTTTGCCTCCGCGCAGCAGCGCACACGCACGTATACCGTTGATCCCGCGCTCTGGCCCCGCGAGCATAATGTGGATTTTATGCGCATGCGGCTCGAAGTCTCGTTCGAGCCCATGGCCGGTCGCGTACATGGAAAAGTAACGCACATCTTCACTCCGCTCATGCCCTCTGTCGATTCTGTTTTCCTGGATGCACCGGGCATCAACATTGAAAAGGTAAGCGTGAACGGGAACAGTTCAAAATTCAGGATGGATGAAAATGGCGTAACGGTTTACACTAACGGTTTGAAATGGAACACGACCGACAGTATGACACTGGAATATATTGCCACACCGCGCAAAGGACTTTACTTCATCGGCTGGAACGACCCCAATGATCTTTCGCGAAAACAAATATGGTCGCAGGGACAGGGTATCGACAACCGCAACTGGATCCCCATGTATGATGAGATGAATGACAAAATCATCTCCGAGCTGATCGTGACCTTCGATAAGGGATATAAAGTGATCTCCAACGGAACAAAACTTTCCGAGAAGGAAAACAAGGACGGGACCAAAACCTGGCACTACCGCATGACGCATCCCCACGCGCCTTACCTGGTGATGCTCGCCATCGGGGTTTATGATGTGAAGGAAACCCACTCGGCCAGCGGGCTGCCCATGCACCTTTATTATTATCCCGAATGGAAGGACAGGGTGGAGGCCACTTATAAATACAGCGAGCAGATGGTTGATTTTTACGAGAAGGAAACTGGCGTGAAGTTCGGCTGGGAAAGTTATTCCCAGATCCCCGTGCAGGATTACATGTTCGGTGCCATGGAAAATACAACTGCAACTATTTACGGAGATTTTCTTTTTGTGGATGACCGCAGTTACCTCGACCGTTTTTTCGTGGGTGTGAACGCACACGAGCTCGCTCACCAGTGGTTCGGTGACCTCATCACCGCGCGCAGCGATGCGCACCATTGGCTCCAGGAAAGTTTTGCAACCTATTATGACGGATTGTTCGAGCGTTCCATTTTCGGGGAGGACCATTTTAACTGGGGAAGGCGCGATGCACAGAATAAGGCGCTGGATGAGGCGAAACAAAATAAATATCCCATCGCGCATAGCGAGGCCGGCAGCGTACGTCATTACCCCCAGGGCGCTTTTGTGCTCAACATGCTCAAGTATGTGTGCGGAGGCCGCGAAGCATACAACAAAGCCATAAAATATTATTTGGAAAAGCATAAATACGAGAACGTGGATACGCACGACCTGCTGCTCGCCTTCGAAGAAACCCTCGGCCTTTCGCTCGATTGGTTCTTTGAAGAGTGGATCTACAAAGGCGGTGTACCCGAT
>DATDFI010000022.1:0-11721 GCA_036522695.1 Bacteroidia bacterium
GCAGTGTATGGAAATTCGCCCGGCACATTCTCCTGCAAATTCCATTTTAAAAGGTCGCCCCAGGCTTCATACCTGGGGGTAGAAACTTTGGGGACCTGCGTATGCGAAAGCGATTCGTAATGCGTTTTGATCTTTATGTCCTTATCCCGCACTTTGAAAATGAAATATTCATTCTTGTAGGCCTGCGCCTTCTTCGGCCAGTTCTCCAGTATCTGTTTATTCTTAGGATCGAGGCTTAACTCCAGTTGATGGTATGTTTCTTCGAGACCTTTGATGATGCGGTCCTTATCCTCCACCTTCGATTGCTTCAAAGCCTCTATGGACTTTTTGATCGAGTAAAGCTGCTGCGCCACTTCGGCCTGCGCAACGACCCAGGAATCATATTTGCGGTTATTTTCGGATATCTCGCTGAGGTAACGCGTGCGGCCGGGAGGAATGATGTAAATCTTTTCACTCATCTCATCGCTTGCGTGCAGCGAAGATCTGAGCGGTGCCCCGGTCTTCGCCACCATTTTATCCATCACCACGCGGTAAAGTTTATTCATGCCCGGGTCGTTGAACTGCGAAGCGATGGTGCCATACACCGGCAATTTCTCATCATCGGTGTCGAACAACTGGTGATTGCGCTTGAACTGCTTTCGCACATCGCGCAAAGCATCCTGGGCTCCACGCTTATCGAATTTATTGAGCGCGATCACATCGGCAAAATCCAGCATGTCGATTTTTTCGAGCTGCGTTGCGGCACCGTACTCAGGCGTCATCACGTACAAGCTCATATTGCTGTGCTCGATGATCTCGGTATCGCTTTGGCCAATGCCCGATGTTTCCAGGATAACAAGATCAAAATTGGCAGCGCGCACAATATTCACCGCCTCCTGCACATATTTGGAAAGCGCGAGATTGCTCTGGCGAGTAGCCATGCTGCGCATATACACACGCTCATTGCGTATCGCGTTCATACGTATGCGGTCGCCCAGCAAGGCCCCACCCGTTTTGCGCTTTGAAGGATCCACGGAAATGATCGCGATCGCTTTGTCCTTAAAATCCAGTAAAAATCTTCTTACCAACTCATCCACCAATGATGATTTTCCTGCACCGCCCGTACCGGTAATTCCAAGAACAGGCGTCAGCCCCATCCCTTCCTTCCCCGAAGGGGAAGGCGTCACCGCTTTTAATATTTCGGGGTAAATCTTTTCAAATTCATCCGGATGGCTTTCGGCAAGTGATATAAGCTGCCCGATCAATATAAAATTTTTATTCCTCAATTCTTTCAGCAGCGAGCCATTCAGATTTTTCACCACGCTATGAGCCTCCCCCTGGGGGAGGTTGGAGGGGCTGCATTTGCTCAGCATGTCATTGATCATACCCTGCAATCCCATCGCGCGCCCGTCATCGGGAGAATAAATGCGCGAGATGCCGTATTTGTGGAGTTCCTCGATCTCTGTCGGCAGTATGGTCCCTCCCCCGCCTCCGAAAATGCGTATGTGCCCGCAACCTTTTTCCTTCAGCAGGTCGTACATGTACTTGAAAAATTCCATGTGCCCGCCCTGGTAAGAGGTAATAGCAATGGCATTGGCATCCTCCTGTATCGCGCAATCCACAATTTCCTGTACGCTGCGGTCGTGGCCCAGGTGTATCACTTCGGCACCACTGGCCTGAATGATCCTGCGCATGATGTTGATGGCAGCATCATGCCCGTCAAAAAGCGATGCGGCCGTAACGATGCGGATCTTATGTTTGGAAACGTATGCCTCCGGTTTTTGTGCGACTGTGCTCATATCCTTTTCCTCTCTGAATTGCGTTTAAGTATGCAAAAACACAAATTTAACTTTAGCCTGCCATTTGGCCAAAAATTACTTATAACGGCTAAAAGGTATATTTGAGGCTTTAAAAACCAGGAATGTTCTTCCTTTTCTCCAAAATACTGGCCTTTCTTATCACACCCATCATCTGGATCATAGGGCTGTTTATCTATTCTTTCATCACAAAGGTGGAGAAGCGGAAAAAACGCAGTCGCCTTGCTGTGCTCATCATGCTCCTGTTCTTTACCAACACCGCCCTTTACAATACGGCCATGCATCTTTGGGAGATCCCGGCCGTGATGGATAAAGATATCACTCAAACTTATGATGCCGGGATCGTGCTGGGAGGCGTGCTCAATTACGATCCCTCCATGGATAAGATACAGTTCAACAAATCCAACGACCGGCTCATGCATGCTGTGGACCTGTATGAAAAAGGGAAGATCAAAAAAATTGTTTTCGTGGGCGGCTCCGGCAGCCTGCTTCATCCCGAATTCAAGGAGGCAGAGCACATCAAAAAATTCCTGCTGGGGCTCGGCATTCCCGACAGCAGCATCGTAATAGAGACGGATTCAAAGAATACGCACGAGAATGCCATGAACCTCAAACCCATACTCGATAAAAAGATACCGCATGGTAAATTCTTACTCATCACCTCTGCTTTTCACATGCGGAGGTCATTAGGCTGTTTTCAAAAAGCAGGAATCGGGGTCACTCCCTACAGCACCGATCGTATGAGCGGGGGCTGGCGCTGGGACCTCGACTTCCTGATCGTTCCGCATTCTGACATTCTCGAAGGCTGGGATATCCTGCTGCACGAAATTATGGGCGAGGTGATGTATAAGCTGGCGGGATACGCATAGGATTGCAGATGTTTGATGGAAGATAGATCCACATTATTTTTCGCCTCCAGGAATATTTAACAAATAATTTCTTTTGGGCGTGCCCCAGCGGGATTAGCGAACTTTAAAAAATTTGTTGTTTCGCTCATCCCACAGGGTCGGGTTATCCATTACAAGTCCTCGCCCGCAGGGTAGGGTGAAAGCACCCAACACCACTCACTCCGGGCTTTTCATTACCATCCCTCGCGCAGCCTTCAAATAATCATCCACCCCTGCCGGATAATAGATCATCCGTGATAGTTATGCCGGGCTGTGCTACTTTTAAAATAAAAAATGCGACCGCTTTTCATCCTCCCGGCAACCATCATCCTCAGCATTACCTTAAATGCACAAATAAAAATGACAAGCACCCCGCAACGTGATGAGATCACCGGAACGGATTATCTCATTGTTGCAGGAACATCAACCGATTTTAACGCGCTCAGGAATTCTGCCCTCGCACTCGGGCAAAAATTAAATATTCCTTACACCGACCTCGAACGTGTATACCACGACAGCTGTATCACACTCTCCGATACCAGCAGCGATGAACTGTATCGTGGCTCGTATATCTTCAGGCGTTTTACTTTTAATGAGATTTCCATCGAACTGAATGTAGATGGCATTTATTTCAATCCCTCCGAAAGTAAAGAGAAACCTATGATGATGATCGTGGCAGGAATGTTCCCTGATAAAAAAGAAGCGTACGAAAGGCTGGCACTCGTAAAAAAATATATTCCCGGGGCCTATTTAAAAAAGAAAGAAGTGTACATGGGCTGCATTCACTGATCCTTCTTCCCGTGTATCATCCTCGATACGATCCCCTTGCTGTGCGTAACATCGGCCAGCACCACACCCGCTAAGTGCAGGAATATGTAGCCGTAAATTCCCCACTGCACCATGTTGTGAATGCTTTTCACAGGCCTGCGTATGCTTTTCAAAAAAGGCACATTCTCTCCAACGAGCGCGAGCCCCGTAATGACCATCACAAAAATGAGCAGGTAAAAAAGCAGGTAGCCGTACTTCGCCAGAAGGTAATCTCGCTTTTGTTTTTGCTCCTCCCCGCCAGTGAATTTAAGCTGCAGCACGCGCTTTATCTTCCTTCCCAATCTCTCTTCCTTTTTTGCCGCGAATTCAATAATGATCCTGAACAGCAACAGGAATGCAATTCCCACACCTGCATATTTATGCATCATCCACAATTTATCATTGAACTCGTGCGCCACGGCCCTCGCCTGTTCCATCGTCACACTTCCGCCCTTCCGGGCCACTTCTTCCTGCACCGTTCCCACATTATCTCCCGTATCGAACAGCGTTGATGCCAGGATGACCATCGCAACAGAGGAACTGATGAACACAAAAAATGTCCAGTGCCAAAGCCTGATCGCCAGTGAATGCTTTTCATTGAATAATGATCTTTCCATTTTCTTATCCGCTTTATCCGTTAAAACCCACGCGTGCGAAGGAGCACTTTGGTGCGATAATTAAAATTTCCAATCCAGGCTATTCCTGTAAGTGTAAGTGAGGTTCGGAATGCCCCTGGGCTGCTTCGTATCGTACAAAAGGTCAAATCCCGTGCGGAATGCGAGGTGCTTATGAATATCTATCTCCAAAAAATTATTGGTAGCTATGCGGTAATCCGGCAATTCCTTCACGTTGGGCTGATAAAATGTGGTGCTCACCAGCTCGGTATTCTTCCCGATGTTCCATGAAAAACTCAGGTAAGTACTGATGCGATGGTCATGGTATTCCATTGTTTCTCCGGTCACCTTTTCATCCTCGTGAATATAGATCACACCCAAATGCATGCGGTAGCGGTCCCGGAAAAACAAGGTGAACCTCGGGCCCGTGCCCACCACAAAACGCGAATCCATTTTCAATACCTTGTTGTATTGCACCTGGGCCAGGGCTTCCCAGGTAAGCCAATCATTCACGTAATAGTTGTAGCGCAAATGCTGGAACCCCGTGTTCACGAAATCCTGCCCGCCCGCCCGCTCCAGCGCCACGTTACTCACAAATAAATAACGGCTCCTGTGCTTGCGGTATTGCAATTGCGCATCATTTCCGAAACTGATCACCTGTTTCGTGTTTTGCACCATCACAAACGAAAACCCCAGGTGCCCTACCCACCCGTCCGTATCGGTCACAAAACGCGCGCTCTCTATATTGAGCACCTGCGCCCCGCAACTCAAACCGCAGAACATCAAAAACGGGAGAATGATCCTCTTCATAAATATTTTTTCACGAGCGAAGCCATGCGCTTATCCTTTCCTTTCCATGCTATCTCTTTGCAGGCATTGAAACGCGCGAATTCCCAAAGAGCTGATGAAAATTCCTTTGCAAAATCTTCAGTGGGCTTAAAATCATTTTCAGCATGAAAATCCTTTACGTAAAATGTCCCGGCCTCACGATCGGCCTTGGGATCGAAGCGCGCCACGAAACGATCACCATGCAGCACCGGCAAGCAAAAATATCCGAATTTCCTTCTGTGCCCGGGCAAATAACATTCGATCATAAAATCGAAACCGAAAAAATTTTGCAGGCGCTTTCGCTGTATCACTGCGTTGTCGAACGGGGAAAGGATATGAACTTTTCCTTTTCTATCTCCAAGCCCCTCCATTGAAGAAAGGGTTTTCCCCGATGAAAAATATCTTTCGCGGACACCTTCCACCATCACTTCGCACAGCAAACCGTCTTTCACCATAGCTTCCAGGTCCTTCTCCGTTATCTCAACATCTCTACGGAGGTAGGTCATCTCTTTCAATGAAGCGATGCCGCTGCTGCGGACCGCATTCATCACAATGTGCTCAATGAATTCCTTTTTCCCGGGCATGCGGGTATCTGTGTCCGCAGGCAGCACGCGCTCCGTAAGATCGTACACTTTCTGGAAACCCTGGCGCTTTACCACCATCAGCTTTCCTTCCATGAACAATTGCTCCAGCGCACGCTTTGCAGGTTTCCACATCCACATGCCTTTTCCTGCCTTGCTTTCCTCAAAGTCCTTCGACTGAAGAGCGCCCTCGGCCCTGATGCGATCGTAAACATAACGGTTCGTCCTTTTGTCCTGCGAAAAAAAATGCGACCTCCCCTTTGCGTACATTTCCTTGCGCATAAGCGAAAAACGGAAATCCCTCATGGGCAGGTAAGCTGCGGCATGACTCCAGTATTCGAATATTTCCTTTTGCTCCTGCAATTCACCGATCCATTTCTCACGGTGATCATTAACGCGCGACCAAAGTGTGTGGTGATGCGCGCGGGCTACTACGGCCAGGGTATCGATCTGCACGTAAGAAAGATGTTCGATGGCCCGCAACACACCCCTTTTACCTTTTCCAAAAATATTTTTCCCGATGCCCTGGTGGCTCAAAAAGAGTGCCCGGGCCTGGCTGGAAGAGATCTTCATTCCGCTAATTTCAAAAGATCATTGAGATCCAGTGCTTCGGTCACCATTTTCAGGTTTCCTTTTTCATCAACCGGCCATTGCTCCTTTGGTTTGTCCCAATACAATTCAACTCCGTTCCTGTCGGGATCATCCAGGTAAAGGGCTTCCGACACGCCATGGTCGGACGCGCCCGTGAGCGGGTAATCGTGTTGCAGTAATCTTTTTAAGATGATGGCGAGATCTTTTCGTGTAGGAAAAAGAATAGCGGTATGAAATAACCCTGCAGCGCGCACCGGGGCCGGGCCCATTTCCCTGCTGTACCAGGTATTCAAGCCGATGTGATGATGGTACCCGCCTGCCGAAATAAAAACGGCCGAGTCGCCATACCATTGCATCACTTTAAATCCCAAAAGGTCTCGGTAGAATTTTAATGAGCGTTCAATATTGGAAACTTTCAGGTGAACATGCCCGATCCTGGTTTGGGCTGGAATGCTGTAGGGTTCCATGTTGTGCATTTTGCTTTTGCAAAGTTACCGGGTTTATTGAATGGGTTATGATTGGGGTTTAGGTTAAATAACCATGCGGTTTAACCCGAGCAAAGGCTTTCAAAAAAGTGCGGAATTAACCTAATTCCAATCACGCCACTCCACTCTCCAACCGCTCAAAAGAAAACCCGTCTTTCTTAAAATGTTCCAGGAATTTCGGGAGAGCGTATTGCATGCGTTCCCGGGCTTTGAGGCTGTCGTGAAAAAGAACAATGGAGCCCGGCCGGCTATATTGCAATGCATTCTCGAGGCATTTCTCCCTGGTGATCTTTGTATCAAAATCACCGGTCAGCACATCCCACATCACAATGGAATATTTTTCACCAAGGTTCATGTATTGCGAAGGCCTGAGCTTCCCGTAAGGCGGCCGGAATAATTTCGACCGCAGTAAACCATTGCAGCGCTCAACATCTTCAAAATAAATTTCATTAGAGGTCCTCCAGCCGTTGAGATGATGGTAAGAATGATTTGCAACTGCATGTCCCTTTTCAATAATCGAATGAAATATTTTTTCATGCTTCACCACATTCTCGCCCACACAAAAAAACGTAGCCTTTGCGTCATATTCATCCAGCACATCCAGCACCCAGGGTGTAACACCGGGAATGGGGCCGTCATCAAAAGTGAGCCAGATCTTTTTTTCTTCCGTGCGCATCTTCCACAAAGCTTTGCGAAGGAAGAATTGCATGATAAGATTCGGGCGAACAGAATAATACATCACCCATAAAGATAAAAAAAACGCCCCGCGCCCTTCGACATGCTCAGGAGGCGGGGCGTTCCCTTGTAAGCATAAGCGATCAATCGTTCAAAGGTCCTGTGGGTGAATTGCTGTCCTCCGGCAATAAGAACTGTTGGTACTGCTTAAATATGTCCTCCAGCCTTTTGGTATCCTGTTTCGCTTTCCTGGCCTGGTCTATGATCCGCTGCATCAGGTCTGTTTTACGGTACAGGTCGCGCATCAAACCGGTACGGTCCTTGCTCGATAACGAAAGCACATATTGCATATCCTCGTCCATGATCTGGAACAGGCGCAGGGATAGCGGGTTTGCATCTTCATAATCACCCGATTCATACAGCGCATTCACGAGGTACAGGTTATAATCGTAAGGCTCGTTGAAATACGGAAGGTTACGCTCGGGCAAAACCTCCAGTTCCTTCTTCAAACATTCCACTGCTTTCTTTTTGTTGCCTAAACGAATATACTCGTTGGCGAGCGTGATCCACTGCATGCGCAGTGTTTGCGCCATACGCGTATTGTTCTCGTCCATGTACACTTCATTCTTATCCAAACCACCCCAACGGTAACGATGCATCATGTTATCATACATCGCATCGGCACTGATGCGCAAAGGCTTTGTAGGATCGGGCTTGAGGGGAACAAGACGGTATGCCAATCCTTCGAGCTGGAAATGCGGCTGCAAAGAAAGATATGCATCACTTCCGGTAGTAACGGAGAAATAAATAGGACGTTCCCAGTTATTTGATGCGATGATGTCGAGCACGAGCAGGTCGGCCTTCAACAAATATTTTTTGTTGAGCGTCCAGTCGAGGTTCTTGAGCAGGAATGCGGTGTCCTTTGCCGAAACCGTTCCGTTACGTAAAACGGTGAGTGAATCAACCGGCACGCTGATGTGCTTTGAAGGCATGTAATTGCGCAGCTCATCACCGTATTGCAATTTGTCCTTATCATTTTCACTGCCGATGAACTCAACCGTTTTCTTCAGGTCCCAGGCTGGGGGTGTACCCTTGCTTCCCGCGATAGGAACGAAGTCGCGGTGACCCTGCCAGTATTTGCTTTGCGCGAGCGTAAGTTTCACCGGAGGTGAATCGTAAGCTCTCCTGCGCAATTGCTCGATATACCAATCGGTATTGGCAAGGCTCAGGTTCACTACGCGCACATCCGTACGTATACCTTCCACCTCCTGGGCGTACCATAGCGGGAATGTATCGTTATCACCATTGGTAAAGATGATCGCATTTTTCGCACATGACTCAAGGTAATCGGCCGCGTAATCGCGACAGGTATAACGGTTAGAGCGATTGTGATCGTCCCAACCCTGCGCGCCCATGATCACCGGCACAGCGAGTGTGCACACACCGGTCACCAGGCCCGCGCGTAAACGCTCATCGCCTATCGCGCGCAAACCATCGAACAGGGCAAGCACGCCCAATCCTATCCATATCGCAAAAGCGTAGAACGAGCCCGCATAAGCATAGTCGCGTTCGCGCGGCTGGTAAGGATACTGGTTAAGGTAGATCACGATGGCAATACCCGTGAAAAAGAAAAGCAGCAGCACCACAAACCCATCATCGGCTCTTCGCATAAAGTGGAACACAAGACCTATCAGTCCGAGAATGAGCGGCAGGAAATAAAATTTATTATTGGCCTTGTTGTTCACCACGCTCTCAGGGAGTTTGGATTGGTTGCCGAGTCTCCAGCCATCCATGAATTTCACCCCGCTTATCCAGTTGCCTTCTATGCGGCTGCTGTATTCGATACCATGACCCTGTATATCATTTTGCCTGCCGGCAAAATTCCACATGAAATAGCGCCAGTACATGTGACCGAGCTGGTACTTGAAAAAGAATTTGAGATTCTCACCGAATGTGGGTTTGGTGATCATCTCTGTTTCCTCGGTGTTCGGGTTATAATAAGGTAACTTATGCCCTTTGATGTCCGCCCAGGTCTGGTACGCCTTTTCGTGGTTTGGCTGCTGGCTCCACATGCGCGGGAAATAGGTACAGAAATCAGGGTCGTAATTGTAACGTTCGTTCTTACGTTCGTCAATGATCACGTATTTACCGGCACTGTCGTCACGCTGGTAAACCGGGTCTCCATCACTGTACGGGTCCTTCGCATCGAGCGGGGAATTATAGTACTGTCCGTAAGCAATGGGCCAGTCGCCATATTGCTCACGCTTGAGGTACGACAAAAGGTTGATCGCGTTCTCCGGGTTGTTTTCATCCATGGGCGGGTTGGCCTGCGAGCGGATGATAAGCAGGAAGAAGGATGAATAGCCGATGAGCAATACGGCAAAAGAAAGAATGGCGGTGTTCAGGATCGGGCGCCTGTTCTTCAAGCTCCACCATAAACCGAATATGATGGCACCGAACAGGAGCAGGAAATAAAAAATTGTTCCCGAGTTGAAACCCATCCCGAAATCGTTCACGAACAGCAATTCGAATTTTGCGGAGAGCTCCACCACGCCCGGGATGATCACGGCCTGCACCAGGCCGAGAATGATCACGGAGATGATCCCAGTAAGGAAAAAACCCAGCGTTGTAGGTTTGAATTTTTTGAAATAATAAACATAAACGAGGGTGGGAATACAAAGCAGGTTGAGCAGGTGCACGCCTATGGACAATCCCACCACGAAGGAAATGAACACCAGCCAACGGTCGCCATAAGGTTCGAAAGCAACACGTTCCCATTTAAGGATCGCCCAGAATACCACTGCAGTGCACAACGATGAACTTGCGTACACCTCACCTTCTACAGCCGAGAACCAGAAGGAATCGGAAAAAGTATATGCCAGCGCACCCACGATGCCTGAGCCGAAAATGGCCCACATCTGGCCCACTGTCAATTCCTTTTCCCTGCCGGTGTTCTTCATAGCAGCCTGGTTCCGGAACATGGAGATCAAAGCCCCTAGTAATCCCGCGCGTGGAGTAAAAGTGGCCTTGGCTGCATTCGGATCTCTGACATACTCGTATTGCACCATTTTGCGGGCAAGCATAGTTATGGACCAATAAAGGAAAAGAATAGTAAAGGCGCTGGCCAGGCCCGACATGACGTTCACCATCACCGCAGCATTTGCGGAAGTACCTCCGCCAAGCAGGATGAAGAAACGCCCGAGCAGGAGAAAGAGTGGCGCACCGGGAGGGTGGCCCACTTCGAGCTTGAAACAGGAGAGAATATATTCACCGCAATCCCAAAAACTTGCAGTGGGTTCGATGGTGGAGAGGTAAACAAATGCCGCGATAGCAAACACGATCCACCCGATAATGTTGTTCAGTCTTTGATAATTGGCCATGGGTATGGTTAGGTATTAGGGAAATGGTCTGCGAAAATAGGAAATTAATCCAAGTTGCAGATGAAGATAGGTTCGAAAGGACCAATGGAGCGGATAAGCGGCAGGCAGGCGGGGCCGGGTCACGCGGCATCCAGCGTCTTAAAATGATAAACATGCACCAAAAGATCGAGTGAAGCCCGAACCAGTATCACACCAAGGGTTATCACTGTGTTGGTTGATGCAAAGAACTGAAGACAAATAAAAGCGCATAACAACCCGAGAAAAATGGAAGCGGCAAATGCGTATGCTTCGCCAGCCACTTTTGAAGGCTCCGTGACCTTGTATTTCCCGTTCATAATAAAACCGGTGATATAATTCAGCAGGTGAATACAAAATATTACGATAAGCACCCCGCGTGGAATGGTCAATTCAAGGTCCGTGCCTTTCTCGAGATTGCCATAGATCAGGCCGCAGGTCAAGAGGAAGATAAAACCATATGAAACCGAAAAAGCCATGGCTCCCCCGATCTTGGCGCCAATGCCGCTGTAAAAGTGGCCGAGGCCTCCCATACTCGTAAAGATCTTCAGGATGCTGATCAAACCCGTGAACCCGATCTCGGCCAGGAAGAGATAAAAAATATCGTAGATGCTCCAACCGAATTCAAGCACACCCACAATAGGCACCAGCAGGTTCGCCAGCATGAATAAAAAACGAGGCGAGTACAAAAAAATTTTGCTTTCCGTTTTGGGCGGCCCGCTCTTCGGTTTGTGTGTCATGATATTTACCGAAGATAAATATTCGGCCCGTCACGAAAAAAGGGCAACAGTACTGAAAAATTTTTTCACCTCTTCGGGGACCTCTTAGTTGACAAATGTTTTAAAATGCAGCCAGTTCACCACCAGGTCGAAGGAAGCACGAACAAGTATCACCGCAATAACAAGGCTGGTGTTGTTTGCGGCAAAAGTCACACGGTGAAGAATGAAAACGATGCTTAAAAGTATCAATACAAGTACCCCGGCCATTGCCAGCGACTCCTTTGCCACCTGCTGGGGAGGAGTGACCCTGAATTTACCATTCATGATAAAGCCGGAAACAAAA